>JAAVYX010000245.1 GCA_022791355.1 Clostridiales bacterium
GGAGGACATTCTGGAGGAGCTGGTGGGCGAAATCTGGGACGAGCACGACGAGGTGGTGGAGGACTTCCGCCAGATATCCGAAAGGGTCTACCGGGTCTCCTGCGGGGCCAATCTGGAGGATATGTTCCAGCTGTTCCGTCTGAATGTGGACACTGAGGATTTCGACTTTTCCACCATCAGCGGCTGGGTCATGCAGCAGCTGGGGAAGATTCCCGCCCCCGGCGACCGGTTCGATTATGAAAATCTCCATGTAACGGTTACCAAAACCGACATGCGCCGGGTGCTGGAAATCGAGGTCGGCGTAGACCCTGCGTCCAAAGGCGAACAGTAACGGGGCCGCCCCTGTTCCCGTAAAGGCCGGCGGCGTTTATATACGCGCCATACATACGGGACGTAACGCGTCATCCGGGAGAAAGCTAACCGCTTTCCCCCGGATTTTTTGTCACAATTTTTATGTATTTCTCTAATCGGGCCTATGTATATATTTTCTATTAACCGGGGAAGGTCTTACAGCAAAATTCCTTTCTTATTTGGCTGGATGGGAGGTTTCGCTTTAGATTTGCTTTTCTTGTTTAAGTTTAGCGCGAGGTTTCGCGCCCGGTATGCTTTTCGGGATACTCCATTACTGAATCTAGTAGCGCGGCCCCTTCTTTTGTGAAACGGCAAAAGAAGGGGAAGAAAAGCGCTGCCGCCTACGGCCACCTCCAGGACTAGGCCCTTCCAATTGGGGGCTTATCCCCATGCCCCCCCCGTTGGCGACGTTTTCGGCCGAAAAGAAAATCCGACGCGAAACCTCCCGATTAACCAATGAAAGATAGAAAAAAACTGTCGCAAAATAAAAAATAAAACATATATATTTCTGGTATAGCAAGGCGAACCCACTATGCTTGACAGGCGAATAAAGTCCATGCTACCATAAATTTGCCCGCGGCTTACAGCCTTTCCATGGCCGCGTCAAAGACAAAGCTCAGCTTTAGGAGGAAGAATTGATGCCCACACTGTACGTCTCCGACCTGGACGGCACCCTGCTGCGGCCGGACGCTGCCCTTTCGGCCTTTTCCAGGAACACCGTCAACCGGCTTGTGGCGGACGGCATGGCCTTTACCCTGGCCACCGCCCGCTCCATCGCCTCGGCCCGTCCGGCTGTGGCCGGTCTGAAGCTCCGGCTGCCGGCCGTTATGATGAACGGGGTCTTTCTCACCGATATCGTCACCGAGCGGCACGCATCCGTGGCCTATATTCCAGCCCATACGGCCCGTCGGACGGTGGAGACCTTCCTGGCCCACGGCCGTCCCCCCTTTGTCTATACCTGCCCCGACCGGTCAGGGGTGGACGTGGTTTACACGCGTCTGCGCAGCGCCTACGAAGAAGCCTTTGTAGCCGAGCGACAGACCCGGTACCGCAGCTTCCGGCAGGCGGCCGACTACGCTGTAGGCGATTCCACCGTTTACATCAACGGTATCGACACCCCAGACGTCATCCTGCCCCTTTATGAGGCGGTGCGGCGTATCCCCGGGCTGGACGCCGTCTGTTATCCCGACAACTACGACAGCCGCTATTATTTCCTGGAAACCTTCAGCCAGGAGGCTGGCAAGTGGAAGGGGATCCGCCGGCTGGCGGACGCCTACGGCTTTGACCGGATTGTCGCCCTGGGAGATAATCTCAACGACCTGGAAATGCTGCGGAGGGCTCATGTAGGCGTGGCGGTAGCCAACGCCCAGCCCCAGGTCTTGCAGGCGGCGGACAAGATCATCGGCAGCAATCAGGAGGACGGGGTGGCACACTTCCTTTTGGAAGAGGCGGCCAAAGGAGAACCGGCCGGCTTTATGTGATTTTTGAACACGAACTTTGCAACGCTTTGTCCTGATGTGGTAACCTATGGTATAGGGAAATAGGATAGTTCTCCCTTCCCTTACACAAAAATCCATGGGAAACGGCAGTAACTTCAAACAAAAGATATTTTATGGAAAAGGAGCGGTCTCTACGAAAAAATGGTTTACAGCGGCAATATCCATTACGCTAGCAGCGTCCGCCCTGTTTTCGGCTTCTGCCGACGCGTCTCTTGTAGGCGTAATCGGCGACAGCGGGCTTCCCGCGTCCTTCGCAGGTAAGGAAGAACTTATCACACAGCGTTTTAAGGAGGCCTATCAGTGGGCCCAAACCCTTCCCTTCACGCCCAAAATCCGAATGACGGAAACTTTATTTTTGGAGATTCCTCCGGCGAGCTTGTCCACAGTTGGGTGGAGATGGATGTAAACGACCAAGTGCGCTCTATCGTAATTCAGGATTTTGACGGTGGAAATTCTACCGCCCATGGCGCATTTTCCCGTAACAATTGGGCGGCCCTGATCTGCGCGGACCCGGAAACCTGCCAGATCCTTATTTTACGAGACGCTCCGGCCGAATATTTCGCCAAGGGCGGCGGCGTCAGTAACCTGCCTATCGGCAATCCCATCACCAATCAATACTGGCGGATGGAGAACGGTGTCCCGATTCTCTATCAGCAGTTTGAGAACGGGTATTTGCGCTGCGAGGATGGCGAAAGCTGGTATACCGATTTCTATAGCAAAGTCGATCTGGGCGACTACTATATAGAGCCGCCGCAGGCCCCGCCCGCCTACGGCAATATTTATGCGGTAACCAAAGACGGCTGCTCCTGGGAAAATCCTAAGTATTTCTTTTCCGCAGGCGACATAAACGGCAACGGCACGACCGCCATAGATGACGTAATGGAGCTCTGTAAAATACTGGCCCGGCAAAGCGCGGGAACCGCGCCCACCGCAGTTGAAATGATGCGGGGAGATTTGAATAGCGACGGCTCTGTCACCATCGAAGACGTGATGGAGCTCTGCAAGCTTTTGGCCCGCAAAGTATAGCCAACCCTCGTCCACACATCATATGCACAAACAGGCCCGCACCGGACAAATGCGTTCGGCGCGGGCCTGTTATATTATAATCAGATATTTATAAATAGCAAAAACAGGCCTTAACCCCTCGATTTCCGCGAGCATGCGGAAACAGGGCAAAGCCTGTAAACTGCCTCATAAGATACCCTTACGAAACCTTGGCTTTATTCAGCTTGACAGTCAGAGCGGACTTCTTCCGGGCGGCGGTGTTCTTATGCAGAATTCCCTTGGAAACGGCCTGGTCGATCTTCTTGATGGCGGCCTTTACGCTACCTTCCACATCAGCGGTGTTGCCGGTGAGGGCTGCGTCGGCCTTCTTGATCTCAGACTTCAGAGCAGAACGATAGCTCTTGTTCCGCAGATTCTTCTTCTCGGAAACGATGACCCGCTTCTTGGCGGACTTAATATTGGGCATGATTCCACCTCCTTGCCAACACTTAAGTAAAGATATATTACCACTTTTTCCGCTGTTTTGCAAGTTCTTTTTCTGAATTGCCCCGCTTTTCCCGGACTTTAAAAAACAGACGGCTTTCTTTCGGCCGTTTTGTTCATATTGGCGGCTTCACAGCCCTCAGACCACCGGCGGCCAGCCGCCGTATTCCCACAGCAGCTCCTCCGTACCGGCGGGCAGCGTTCGGATCACGCGAAAGCCGCATTTTTCCAGAACCCGACAGGAGGCCGGATTGCGCCGTTCTGTCTGGGTCCGGACAGCCCGTGCCCCAGGCCCAAAAAAGTTTCCGGCGGCTACGCATACAGGTTTTAAAAGGGCCGGCAAGCGCTTTCCCTTGCCGGCCCGTCTTCTATCAGTCCAGAATCTGGGCGGTACAGCTGCCGGTCATACCGGCGGCGTTGGCCTCGTCGGTATCCAGATGCATGGCCAAAGCGTACTTTTCGCTGACCCGGCAAATGACGTCGCCGAAGACCAGGCTGCGGCCGGGGGTATTGACGGCCACGCGGACTACCTGCTTATCCTGCATGCCGTATTTTTCGGCGTCGGCAGGCGTCATATGAATGTGCCGCTTGGCAACGATGACGCCCGCGGGCAAATCCACCTCGCCGCAGGGACCGACCAGCTTACAGGGGGCCGAGCCCTCCAGTTCTCCCGACTCGCGGATAGGGGCGGCAAGGCCGATGGAGCGCGCGTCGGTCATGGACAGCTCCACCTGAGATTCGGGGCGGACGGGGCCTAGGATGGAAACGTTTTTCAGCTCACGCTTGGGGCCTACCACCGTCACCCGCTCCTCGCAGGCGAACTGACCGGGCTGGGACAGATCCTTTTTATTGGTGAGCTGATACCCTTCCCCAAAGAGAACGGCCAGGTGCTCTTGGGACAGATGGACATGGCGGGCGGAAATTTCCGCAAGGACAGGCTTTTCCATAATTTTTCATTCCTCTTTCTCCGCGCGGCCGTTGATTTACAAAACTATAGGACCGTCCCGCGCGGCGGGCGGCCTGCTTTTAAAAATATTGTAGCAGTCGCGGTCCCAATTTGCAAGACCTGTTTGCGTCCGGCGGAAAAAAATGCTATAATGGGTTGGGCAAAACAGGTCGAATACAGGCGAACGGTATTGGTCGGCCTTGAGGCTTTACGAAGGTGCGCCTGCCGCGCTCCTGTAAACCTATATAACCTTTGCGGACAAAAGGCGGTATACCCTTTGTATACCTTGATCGCGTCTGGCAAGACGGAGCGCCTCGGTTCGGCCAAATATCCGGTCCCTGCAAGACCTCATTCGCCGAATCGCCGGCCGGCGGTCCCGACTGCTTGAGGGCCGGCAATGAACGGGAGACAAGCTATGAACGAAAAATGGAACGCTCTGAAAGAACGCTGCAAGGCCTGCCAGGCCTGTCCTCTCTGGGAAACTCGTACCAATGTGGTTTTTGGCGACGGCAATCCGGATACCGATATTTTGTTTATCGGCGAGGGGCCGGGTCAGCAGGAGGATTTGACCGGCCGGGCCTTTGTGGGACGGGCCGGCCAGCTTTTGGATAAATATCTGGCTGCCGTTGACCTGGACCGCACCCAAATCTACATCGGCAACATGGTCAAGTGCCGGCCGCCCCAAAACCGGGATCCTAAGCCGGAGGAGACCGAAAGCTGTATCGGGTATCTGCGGGAGCAGGTGCGCATCATCCAGCCCAAAATCATCGTATGCTTAGGCCGTATCGCGGCCTGCCGCCTCATCGACCCGGCCTTTAAGGTCACCCGGCAGCACGGAGAATGGATACAAAAAGGGGACATCCGTTTTATGGGCACCTTCCACCCCGCCGCCCTGCTGCGCAATCCCGGCCAGAAGCCGGCGGCCTACGAGGATTTTCTCAAAATCCGCGCCGCCTTAGACGAACTGGCCGCCTTCAAATAGTTCTGCCCAAAGCGTTTTGTATATGGCGGGAAAGGAGCCCTTGGCCGGATTTTGGATAGGGGATATTTGTATTTTGTATAGCTGTACGCTATAGCATCTATAAAATAATCAATTGTTTCATGAGCCATTTTCTTCATTGACTGCGGCGATTAAACCCCATATTATATTTCGAGGCAAATAAAACTTACCTGGTTCGAAATTACCAATCATTGTTTGGTTTACAAAAACAATCGTGTCTTCCATACTACATGTATGGACCAAACTACATCTAATTGCATGGTAGATAATTTGTTCTATATCCACATAACCGCCTTTATCCGGAATCACATTATCAATTTTAAAATCAATTCTTATTCTAATTTTTGACGCTTCAACGCCTGGAAATCCTACCTTACTTATTGTTCGAAAATGCTGCGACAAAAAACTTTTATATCTATTTGTAACTGATAATGCAGGGTATGTTTTTGCAGCGCATGCGTCTATTGCATTACACACTAAACAGAGCGCTTCATTATAATGACTATTTTGATACAACGTCTTTGCAGCTTGAATAAATGAATCTATACTCATACTTATGACCTCCTACCAGTTAGCAAACGATATTTATGTCCTTTCTTCGTGGTGGGAACGAACCCCGCCGACATAAATCCTAAAGCGTGATCTATTTCAGGCTAAACACCTTTAGGAAACCGGCTGCAAATAGAGATAAAGGGTTGAGCCGTTCTGCATGACGTGTACTTGGGACGGCCGGTCGATTCCTTCCATCAGCCGGACGATGTACCGCTCCCCTTGGAACAGGTTTTCCCGAAAGGTATGCAGCGCCGCCTGATCGGCAAAGCGGACGCGCAGGGCCGGAACGTCTTGCTGCTGCCGGTCGGCTAAGAGCGTCCCGCCCCGGACAGCCGCATCCGCAAAGCCGGCTTCCTCCCCTTCGACGGTCAAATCGTACAAACTGTCCCGCTGGGGTAGCGGCGACGGACAGTCTGGAACTCTGCCGGTCAGCGGGCCGGTATAGTTTACCCCTCCTGTCAGAACCTCCGCGTCCGACAGGCCGAAATAGTCGGGCAGCATATAAGCCGGCGACATGCCTTCTTTACTAAAATATGCCTGCTGAGACTCCTTATACTGGATGGCGGCGGTAACGTCTATATGATACCACCGCCCGTCCAGCCGGGCCAGGTTCCAGACATGACCGTATTCCCGGCCCACGTCCCGGCCCCGGTAATAAACCTTATAACAGGCGATACCCTTCATCCGGCAAAATAGCTGAAAGGCCCCCGCGATCCCGTTGCACTGGGCTTTTTTATCCGCCAGAGCGCCTTGTATGGTAAAATTCCAGCCAAATCCCTCCTCCGAATCCCCTTCGGCCTGGTAATCGATTGTATCTACCATGTATGCGTAAATCCCATAGGCTCCGGCGGCCTGGGGCCCCAGCTCCCCGGCTGGTACGGCCGGCATCGCCTCCAGCTGCCGGCCGGCCTCCTCCAGGCAGCCCTCGTCCGCGATATAGGCCAGCTCGGCCGCGGGAATGGTAACGGTAAGATATCCCTCCTCGTCCCGCTCCACGCCAAACTGTCCCCGCACTAAGGTTGTCATGAAATGGGGCTGGTCGGCCTTGAGCATGGATACCAGCCACATGATATCCTCAAAGCCGTATATGGCTCGGGTATGCAGGCGCAGGGAGGTTACCTGATGCTCATAAGCGTATTGCAGGGCTTTGTAAAGCAGCAGAGGCTCGCCCGACAGGGCCGGCTGGCAAAGCAGTTCCCGGTCGCCGTAGGTCCCCTGGTAATCCGCCAGCGCCTGCCGCTCCATGGGCTGGCCGTCCATATAAACCCGCCGGTCGGGCCGGGGCCACAAACGGATGCAGAGCAGGGCCGATAAGGTCAAGACGGCCGTCAACAGAACCGCCGTTCCGATCAGCAGCCTTTTTTTCCTTCCGGTCATATAATCTCCCCCTCCAACAGGTCGGCGTATGCGGTCAGAGCGTCTCGGCCCGACGCCGAAAGGGAAAAGGTCCGGTCCTCCTGCCGGGTATACCAGCCGTAATAATTCCGGCGGAGGATCTCGCTGGTTTTGGCCGGGCCGCCGGCCGCCTTGACCGCCGCCGTCGTAGCATACCCTTCCCCCAGGAGCTTGGCCACCAGCAGAGCCTGCTCCTTGTAGGCCGTGAGGATCTTACGGCCGGTTACGCCGCCGGTGTTATGGCTGCCGGTTCGGCCGGCGTGCTCCTGTAGGATCGCCAGGCGCTTACCGGCGTTTTTGCGCAGCGGCCGGGCTTCGGCCGGGTGGATGGCTACGTCTACCTGTCCCTTACCGCCGCCGGTAAAGCCCACGAAAATGAGCCCCAGCTCCAGCCGGCGGCAGAGGCGGCGCATATCGTGCAGACGCGGGTCCCGATAGCCGCCTTTGGGCAGGGGTACGGCCACGTAAACCCCGTCGGCCGCCATTTGGCGACGAACGGCCTGATAGAGCAGATCGATGGTGAAGCCTCTTTTCAGCTCGACCACAATCAGCTCTTCATCCCGCACGGCGGCAATATCGCAATCCTTAACCTCGCCCTTGACCTCATATCCCAGAGTTTCCAGGTAGGTCTTTACAGGCGGGTAAAGATCCTTTTCCAGAAGCTTCTCCACCAATGTCCCTCCTCCGCGTTTTTTATTTCAAGCGCTTTCGTGCGGATTATTTCTCTTTTTAGGGCTTTGTCGGGAGGTTTCCTTTTCTTTTTTAGCGAGGGTTCGATATCCCCGTGCTAAAAAATCTATTTTTATTATATCATATATAACGCCTCCAAACAATCTCGTACAAAAGCGAATCTCCTCCTAAAATTTGCGCGCCGCTATACTATTGACAGAATTCTTTCAAAAGACTACAATATACGCAGAAACTATCTGGTTTCAGACAAATATTGCTATAAAGTCAAGCGCGGTGGTGATACTATGCAGGCTTTTTTGGAAATGCAAGTGGAATACGATAAGTCCCTGGATATCCGTCCCCGTATAGACAACTATTGTCTGCCGCATTTTCACTCTCATGTAGAGGTGGTATACATCGAGGACGGGGAAATGGCGGTTACTGTCAACAACGAGACCCGCACCCTCACCCACGGCTGGGCAGCCATCTCCAACAGTTACGATATCCACACCTATCAAACGCCCCAGTATTCCGACGCCCGTATCCTGGTCATCCCGCTGGATATGGTGGGCCAGTTTGGCACGGTGATGCAGCAAAAGTGCTTTTCCTCTCCTTTTCTGGCTCCCGGCCCCCACATCAGCGATCTGGAAACGGTTATCAACAAGCTGGACTTTTATCACAGAACCGACAATACTTTACTCTGCACGGGATATCTCTATGTTCTACTGGGCATTTTCATTGAACAAATCGGCCTGGCGCCCCTCAATAAACGGGGCGGCATGCCCTCCCTCACTCGGGACATTCTGCTCTATTTGGAGCACCACTATCTGGAGCCCCTGACGTTGGACGATATCGCTCGCCAGTGCGGCTACAATAAATGCTATATCTCCCGCTTCTTTAACTCTACCTTAGGCTGCGGCTTCAATCGCTACGTCAATACCCTGCGGGTACGGCACGCCGCTTATCTTATGCGGGAATCGGACGCAAGTCTGGAGGAGATCGCCGCCCAGTCCGGCTTTCAGAACACTCGTAATTTCAACCGCTATTTTCAGCTGCTCTATCAGACCACTCCAAAGGAATACAAACGCAGCTTACAGAAGTAGCCGCCGGATGAAGGGCTTGGTATAAAAATCCGGCCGGAAAGAGGTTTTGATATGAAACTGCACTACAGGGGAAAATATAATCTAGATCCCGATTCCCTGCCTCACGGCGAGCATCAGCCCAACGCCGTGCCCTTCAAGGAAGTCAAGGATACGAAAGCCCTGTCCATCATTGCCAATTTGGCGGCGGTTGCCCTGATTCTTATATTGGCCGTTCCGGCCTTTATCCGCGGCCGGCCCTATTTATCCCGGGGCCAGCTCATGCTGGGCTGTATAACTTCCCTGCTGGTTTTGTTCCCCCATGAGCTATTGCATGCGGTTTGCTTCAAAGAGGACGTCTATTTTTACACAAATTGGAAGCAGGGACTGCTCTTTGTAGTCGGCCCCGAAACCATGTCCAAAAGCAGGTTTATCTTTATGTCCCTGCTTCCGAACATTGTGTTCGGGTTTATCCCCTATCTGGCGGGCATGCTATTTCCCTCCTGTACATTCCTTCTGGCCCTTGGTACGCTGGCAATCGGTATGGGCGCGGGCGACTACTATAATGTTTTTAACGCTTTCACTCAAATGCCCAGAGGGGCCAGGACCTATCTCTATAAGTTTAATTCCTTTTGGTATTTGCCTGCCTAGTCTCCTCCAGCCTTATCCTTTCTATTCCGGTCTTTGCGCAGCACGTGTGACGGCTGATACCTTTGGCCTCAGTCTGTCCTTTTAAGCTAAGAAATCGCCCGGCGGCATAGAGAGTCTGGTAAAGAAACGGCAACCCCACAGGTCCCTTGGGCCTGTGGGGTTGCTTTATGCTGTAGAACTGTAAGCCTCTATGAGGTTCTCGGCGGAAAATGCATGAAGAAAAGATAAACCAAAATTTACTCCATCCGCTGGGATTCCCGTTGCTCCCAAATTCTTGGATACATCGTACCGTTACTGTAAATTGCAAAGAAAAGCTGGAACTCCCTTTTTATAAATTCTCCGTTTGTGACGATAATCTCCTGTTCGATACCATGCAGCTTCACTCTATATCCGGTCTCTTTATATCCGTTTCGCATATAAAACGCTTTGCGTCTTTTCCGCAATGCAATATCGGGAGCGTTGGCATCACAGGGCTCAAGGGAAATAATGATTTTCTTGTCAGGATATCTGCTGTGGATTTCCCGCAATAGGGCGCTGCCATACCCCTTTGAGCGAAGGCTTTTGTCTACGGCCAAAAACATCACAAACACGATTTTACGGTTCAATGCCAAATATGCCAATCCGCATGGGACACCGCTCTCATAAAAGCCCCAAAACCGCGTATTCCACAGCTTAGACATTGCCACCATCATCGGAAACGGCATGCGCTCTTTTTTGGGAAACGTTTCAAAGTAGATGCGTTTTATATCCCCACTGCTTAACTTGACCTTCTTAACTTTCATCCGCATACAGCATTACTCCGTAAACTTCCATTTTCCGGTCAGTTCATGTTAAAACAAAACCTATGAGAAAATAACTGCCTTTCAGCAGCTCTCGGCCTTCTTATGGAATGTCCTCCAAGCTCGGTATTCATATTTATATAGATTACCATTGGCAATCTATATAACTGGCCATCCAGGCCGCGGCGGGGCCCTTTTGATTTTAAAGCGCCTGCCCGCATGAGCGGCCAGATACGCAAAAAACAGCAACGCGACATTTTTATAGATCGCTTACAACGCCGCCTATCGTTCCAAGGCGTATACGATATGGGGCATGTCCATACCATAATAATGTTTGATAATTCGATAATCGGGCTTCAAGCCCACCCGCTCGGCCACCAAACGGGAGGCCAGGTTGTTATCCCGGATGATACTGGCGACTCTAGGGGCGCACAGCGTTTCAAAAGCATGGTCTCGGCAACCTGCGGCCGCCTCGGTTGCGTAGCCCTGGCGCCAGAATTTCCGTTTCATCAGGTAGCCAATTTCCAGTTCTTCCCCATGAGCAGGCTGAATCAAAGGAAGCGGTTCCCGGCTCTCGGCGGCAACTCCGACAGAAGCCTCAACGGGCGCTCTCGCCGTCTTGGCTTCGCGCCTCTCCCCCGCCCCTGCGCGATTGTCGTAATAAGATAGGGGCGCGCCGACCTGCTGAAGGGTCAGACCGCACTGGCCAAGAAAAACGCCGTCCGCTTTACGTATGACTGCCCAGAGGCCTATACCGTCCCGCTTATATCGCTCCAACTGCCGTTGGAGCCAGGCGGTGGATTCCTCTTTGGAAAAGGCGTGCTCATAGGCATACATGCAGGCCTCGTCCCGCAGCATGTCGCAGAGGTCGGTAAAATCCGCCTCGGTCAGCTCGCGCAGATATAGCCGCCGGGTCTCCAGTATGACCTTCATAAAGCCTTCCTCCCTACCATTTGTCCCAAAGGAGCCAAACGCCCGATAGCCGCCCTTGAGACGGCCCGTATGAGCGGCCAACCAGCAGCCTTATCGGATTTGGCGGATGAACGCTAACCGTTCAAAAGAGCGGCTGTGCCGACAAGGCCGGTTTCTCGACCAGCTTACCTGTGAGCCGCCCAAGCGATTTAGAAAATCCTCTATCCAGTTGCCCGTCCCAATTTGGTTCGTCGCCGGGTTTCTTTACCTTTTTGGGGAAAAGTTACCTGGGCCAGACCGATAAAGCAGCCGGCCAAACGGTCGTCTGCGGGCCCGCCCCTGTTGGGAACAACCCGTAGATCGTTCAGTCAAGCTGGCCCCTCTCCCCCTGATTCGCCTTTGTCCGGCTAGCAAGGACGGCGCGGCCTGCGCAGGTTCTCTGTATAAAGTCATTTGCGGCCCTGGGACAGAAGGTATCTAAGTCCTTTTGTACAAAAGCTCCCGGACACGGCGCGCGTCCGGGAGCTTGTTTCCTAGTTATGCGGTTCTCGCCCAAAAGGCCGGATTGCCTCTCGAATCCGACGACGGCCGCGGACGTTTACCCTATAACAGCGCCCGGCTAGTTAGCCAGACCGGTAAACTCCACACCCTCCATAAACTGCTTCTGGAAGATAAAATAGATGATCAGCAGCGGCAGGATAACCAGCACGCAGGAGGCCAACGCAACCATATTGATGTTGGCTCCCAGAGCCGAGGTGATGGTCGCTGAGGAGCTGGCCACAGAGGATATCTTCTGAGAGAGGATCTGCTGGTTACCGGACAGATAGGTGGACGGCTCAAAATAATCGTTCCAGTGCCAAACGGTGGAGAGGATGAAGACAACCAGAATGGTCGTCCGGGCGATGGGAAGCATGATCCGCGCAAAGACACGGAGCATGGAGCAGCCCTCGATCTTGGCCGCCTCCTCATAGGACACCGGCAGGGACTTGAAGAACTGGCGGAACAGGAAGATGTAAAGGCCGCCCTTCAGACCAAAGCCCAGGAAGGAAGGAAGGATGATGGGCAGGAAGGTCTTCATCATCTGCATTTTGGAGAACTGGATATACAGGGGCATAACCATCAGAGAGGGCGGGATGATCAGGCTGAGCATGGCCATCATAAACATCAGGCCGCTGCCTCTAAACTTAAAGCGGGCGAAGCCGTAGCCGGCCAGGGAACAGGAGAGGATATGGCCCAGCGTACTGCCCAGTACCACAATCAAGGTGTTCACCAGGGAATGGCCGTAGTCCAGCCCCTTGAAGGCGTCCACATAGTTATTCCAGTTGACCTTGGTGATGATCCACTGCTTGGTGGCGTCAATAACCTCATAATCGTATTTCAGGGAATTGAGGATCATGTAAATAAAGGGATAGAGGAATACAAAGGCGAATTCGATGAGCAGGATGTATATGATGAGGTTAATCACGAATTTGCCCGAGTATTTTTTCGCGGTAGCCAGACGGCTCTGGTTTTTCAGCGAAAGCTTTCCGGTCATATGTTTGCCTCCTTTTCTTTTATATGAAGCTGTGTTCTCTTATTCATCCGCATAGAAGGTAAACCGCTTGAGAATCAGGAAGACAATCAAAATAATCAAACCGGAGGACAGGAAGTACACCCAGCCCAGAGCGCTGCCGAAGGTTACGTTATTGCCTGTAAGACCTGTATCCCGACAGTATTTCACCACTTCATTCTGGGTGCTGCTCAGATAATCGATCATGGTGTAGACCGTGTTGAGCAGGATATTGGGCATGGTCAGCGGCAGGGTAATCTTCCAGAACTTCTCCCACTCGGAAGCGCCGTCGCAGTAGGCCGCCTCATAGTAGGAGGAGGGAATGGTTTGCAGGGCACCCAGGAAAATGACGATCTGGATACCCGACATCCACAAAACGTCGGTTACTACCTGTAGAATATTTTCCAGCGCCATAGCGATATCCGGTCCCAGCAGCATGGATGTCAGGCCTATAGAAGAGGAAAAGCCCTGTACCTCGCCGCCGGTGGCGGCCTCCTGGGCGGCCTGTTGGGCCGCCTGGGCGCTGTCCGCGCCCAGAGAGCCGTTGATGGTGCTCAGCACGATACCGGTACCCAGCAGAACCGGCAGGAAGAAGAAGACGCGGAAGATGCCCTTTCCCTTCAGATTCCGGTTAAGCAGGATGGCGATAAACAGGGAGAAAACCACCACCACCGGCGTCTTGATAAGCATATCGCCCAAGGACTGGCCCAGCAGAGGCAAAAACTTCTCATCGCGGGTAAAGGCGTTAATGAAGTTTTCAAAATGGTTAAACTCCAGGGTAAAGGCCGCAGGGTCGGCCATACGGCTGAGGGCCAGCTGGATGGAATAGACCAGAGGGTAGGCGAAGAAGAGAAAGAAGCCCAGAACCCAGGGGGCGGTAAAGAGATAACCCCAAAGGTTTTCACGGGAACGCAGGCGGGATTTGCCCGCCTTGGGCGGCTTGGGGGGCTTTTTGGTTTTTACGGGTGCGGTCGTTTGATTCATTCCCTTTTCCCCTCCTATCGAACCACATAATCCAGGGCGGGAACGGTTACGTCGCCCACGGTATAGGCCTCGTTGGAATAATTGATATAGAGCTTTTGGCCGCCGCTGAAGGTTTCCACCACAACATCCCCGTTCAGCCGCTCATGCTTGACGATATACTGGTCGCATAGCGTATGCAGCCGGCCGTTCATCTCATTGTAAACCTCCACCATATCGTCCTTTACCGATTCGTAAGGCGTGGTAAAGCCGTAGAACAGCTTACGCAGAGAGGTAGAGTCGCGATAGGTGATCTTGTACATGGGCGCGGCGCCGTACTCAACGGTCTGGAGCTTTTCCTTCTGTTTGTCATAGAAGTGATTGAAGGGCTTGGCGGTGTAGGGAATCAGGCCATGCACCACCATCTGGTAGAAGGGCACGCTCTCATCCGAGAAGATATAACCGGTGGAACTCATGGGAATATCCAGCAGCCAATCGGTACCGTCCAGCAAATAGGCGTTGCCCATGTAGGAAGCGGTGAGGGTCTGTTGCTGCATCATCCGGTAGAGATCTCCCCAGATGTCGGCGCATTCGTCCCGGCCGGTGTTGTACTTGGAGTTGTAATCGTTGTAGATCATGCTGCCCATACGGTACTGGCCTATGCCCGGGTTGCCCAGCTTCTCCAGCTTTTGCATATAGCCTGGCATCTGCTTCTGCACATACATAGGCGAGAAGAGCTTATACCAGTAGGATTGGTACTCATAGATTTTCAGGTTGCTGTTGTAGGCCAGCTTGGAGCTGTCGATGTTGTAGGTGAAGGTATCGGCGTCCACAACGTTGCAGTCCAGGAAAACCTGACCGCCCGCGGCCTTGGTGTTTTCCACCAAGCGCCTGAGTCCCTCCTTGCCGCCCAGCTCGCTGGGCACCTTGAACTGGTTGGGCTCATACCGGCGATCCCAGGAATTGATGTGCAGGAGAGTATTGTCGATACCGGCGGCATTCAGCTCGTCGATAACCTGATTCATCTCTTCAAAGGTGGATAGCGGCATGACCTTTTGGAAGAAGAGCATGGACTTGAGGGTGTAGCCGTACATGTCTATGGCCAGCGGCAGCTTGTCGCCGATGAGGCTGCTCTTCTTGATTTTCTGGTTATCCAGCAGATAGGTCCGGTAGGCGTTGGCCATACCGCTGTAATCGGCATCTTCTCCATCCAGGAAGACAAAGCGGACCTGCGGATTGGTTTTCATCCGCTCCTTATTATAGATGGTGGCCACGCCCGAGGCATACTGACTGGAAGATGTGACCTGCACCTGCGCACGGTAGAGGAAGGTGGCGTTGATCCGGTTGAGGTCCACCGTGTTGCCGCTGGGCAGGAATTTGATGCTGGCGTTGGCGTCGCCGTCCTCAATAACGGCCAGGTAAGCGTGACTGTTTTTCTTGACGCCGTAGACCGGCAGCATGGCCCGCTTGAGTCCTGTGGAATCCCGGTTGTTTTCCCAGGCCATATCCACGCTCTGATCGCTGTAGACGCTGACCTCGTACATTTCGGCCAAATCGCCGTGGGTGGTCTTATTATAGGTCAGCGCGCCCGACCCGTCGGGATAAAAGACGTAGCCCTCTTCGGTATCGGCCGCGGCGCCCATATTGGGGGCCACCTCCAGGTTGACCAGGCCGCCGTATTTGATAGACTTGAGCAGACCGAAATTATAAGAGCAGGTCTCAATTTCGTCCTGCATATCACGCCATTTTTTTGAAACAGCCGAAGGGATATTGCTGTTGTTTTTCATGCGGCCAAGGATACCGTCGCCGCCGCACATATAATTTTTCAGCTCATCCTCCAGGATAATCTTGGCGCGGGACTGGGCGTAGGCGATACCTACCACCGAGTCCAGCGTACCCACCAGCTTTTCCAGCTCACTGAGCTTGGACCGGGATTTTTTGATATCCGATCCCGCGCCCTTGATCTTATAGTCCTCGATTTCATCCAGGGCCGCCTTGGCCGACTCGATGAACTTCTTGATCTTATCCAGATAGACGTTCATCTTTTCCACCGTGCCCTCGCCCTCGATAATCCGGTCGGTGGGTACGGTGATCTGGAGGCTGCCGCCGTCCAGCTTGGCCTCTACGCTGAGCTCCATATTGATGGCGTCCAGCCGGTAATTGATCCGAAGGCCGCCGTCGATTTTCTCCATCTTGATTTCCGGTTCCATATTGTTGATGGGCATGGTCGTGGTGGAGGAATCGTTGTTATTGAGCTCGGTATAGGTTACGATCAGCATGGAATCCAGCTGATCCTTCTGCATGGTTTGCAGGCTGGAGCGGTCGTAGGTATCGCTGGGAACGGCCGAATACCAGATGAAGCCGCTGCGCAGGTCCTTGACCGCCACAGCCCCCAGCTTTTCGTTTCCGTAGAGCTCGGCCTGGCTATTGGAGGCCATAAGCTGGTAATCGGCCGAAACCTGGGCGGTCGTGGCCTCCGCTGCGGGAGGGGCGCCGTCGGCGGGGTCGGCGAAAACCGACACCGCGAAAAGATTGACCGATAATGCCGCCGCCAGCAGTCCGGTAACTATTTTTTTCATCATTACATGTTACCTCCCTGCATGCTGAAATAGACCTTCCAGTTCTCAAAGATACCGGTGAAGAAGGATACCACATCATTGCCCAGCATGAAGATCATAGCGAAGACGACCCACATGAAGATACAGGCGAACAGGGTGATGATGATAATGCCCACCGTCTCAAAGAACTTATAGGAGTTCATGGACATGGTGCTGGCAAAGAAGAGGACGCCAACCCAAATCCACATGAGGCTTATCACGCCGTTATATAGGCCGGCGCTATTGAGGGACATGATGTTGGTCAGGCAGGCCAGCGGTATGCCCACAATAATATAGGGCAGCATACAGTAGGCCGAAGCGCTGAACACCTCGCGCATCTTGACCTCGCCGCTGCGGATGGTGGTCACCAAGTAATTGCCCACCACCCAGGTCAGCAGGGGCAGGAAGAGCATGAGAGTCTCCTGCGCCAGATTGACCCGGGCAATATCGGTTCCTCGGAAAGGATAGTGGGTAACAAAGAGGGTTAAGCACCGGGTCACAAAGGTCAGCAGATAGAGAACCAGAGGAATGACGATATCGTAATCCTGCCGGTGCCGGCGAATATTCCGGAAGCTCTCGTTGGGGTCGAAAATACATCCCAACAGAATTTGCAGCCGGCCCTTATTGTTGAACCACTTGATGCGGCTCTGCCGGTCGTAGGTCTGCTTATACCGCTTGTGGAGGTACATGATCAGCAGGACGATCAGAACGGCAATGGCGATGATGGAGAACATGACCAAAGCGAAATTCTCGCGGACGGTCTGCAGCTGATTTTCGTCAAAAGCGTCGGAATAGCCCTGCTTATAGTCGGCCAGACGGAACTCCTCGATGGCCTCCTCATACTGGTCGGCCCGCAGATAGGCGTTGCCCCGGCCGATATGGGCCATAGGATAGTTGGGATTCAGATCCAGAACCTTGTTCCAGTATTCCACAGCCTGATCGTACTGCCCCTTGTAATAGAGCTCCAGAGCGGTATGGATGGTCTTGGTAAATTCGGTGGGGACAAACTTGTGCAGAGCCGACTGGGTTTTATCAATTACATAGATATTGCCCTCGCTGTCCACGGCCATGCCGGAGGCGCCGCGGAAGCGGCCCTTCCACACGCCGGTGCCGCCGAAGACCATCAGGTTGTTACCCTCGCTGTCGTACTGATAGATACGACCGGTAACCGCATCCAGAATATTGACGATGCCGCCGTTATTGGATACCGCTACGTCGGTGAAGGACTGCTCGGTGGACCGGGCGTTCTGGTCGTAATGGTGCAGCACATAGTCGGTGCGTTTCTCCCCAAAAAAGCCGGTGAAGGGGTAGATATTCTTGCCCACGGGCGAGAAGACCTTGAGCTGGCCCGAGGTCGCGCCCTGGGCGGTGGTGGTGTAAATGTAGTTTTCCTCGTCGATGTAGAAGTTGGTATGTACCGGCGGCATGGGCTGTTCCATACGGTCCAGCTGTTCCTCCGTGGCCACCAGGGAGGCCAGCTTATAGATCAGGTTGAAGGGAACCTTGGTAGGGGCCATATAGCCCTTGAGCTCATTGTTCTCGTCCAGCACGATGAAGCCGTGATAGTCGTCGGTGTTGATGACGAAAATCTGGCCGATCAGGTTGACGGCCACCTTCAAGGGCTTGAAGGGATAGTCGGTATCGTACAGAGGCGATTCGGGCTGGGTATAGAGCTTTTTCAGATTGCCGTCCTTATCGGCCAGCAGCAGACGGCCGTTGTCGGTATCGGCGATGAGCATATCCCCCGAATCCTCATAGACATAAATGCCGTTGGGATTGGCCAGGGTCTCGCCGCTGAAATTGGAAAAAGTCTGAACGTCGCTTCCGTCCACATTCATGCTGACGATACGGTTGTTGCCGCCGTCCACAATATACATGCGGTCGGAATGGGTGATGAAGATATCGGTGGGGCTGGCCAGCTGGCCGGCCTCCTCGTTGATATACTTATCGGCCGACTCCGCATTATAGGTCACCGGGATAAAAAGCCGGTAGCCCTCGTTGTCCAGCACATAGTCCTGCTCGTCATAGGCGCTGGCCTGCATACCCAGTATGCCGGCGGCCAGGATGAAGACAAGGAATATGATGCTGATACGCTTTAGTTTATTCCAATTCATTGTCTCCCCTCCTTAACCCTTAATACCGGAATAGGCCATAGCCTTCAAAATATTGCTTTCCATGATGACCGATATGACGATGGACGGCAGCGTGGTCAGGAAGACGGCGGCCGACTGGGCGCCCGCCCGGGCCACCGTACCCACGCCGGATCCGATGGTGCTGAGAATCAGCGGGATGGTCTTCATGGCCTGCTTATTGATGTAGATGAGCGGGGCGAAGCTGTCGTTCCAGTTGGCGGTAAAGGCGAAAACAACGATGGTGGAAATAACCGCCTTGGTCATGGGCGCCACGATCTTGCGGAAAATTTTAAAGTTGCCGCAGCCATCCAGCTTTGCGCTTTCCAGCAGCTCGTTGGGAACCTGGGAGACAAACTGCTGGTAGAGGAAGAAGTACATGGGCGTGGCCAGCTTGGGGATGATCAGGGACCAGTAGGTATTAAGCATGCCCATCTCGTTGATGATCAGGTAGATGGGGATCTGGCCGGCCGGCACTGAGAACATCAGAGCGTAGGTTACGATCTGCCCAAATAGCTTCATGCCCTTTAAGTTCATCTTCTCGGCCACGAAAGCGCCCATGGAGCAGACCACAACCGTACCCGCCACCGAAGCCACGGTTACCAGGATACTGTTGAATACGTACCGGGTGAAGGGAACCACCTTACTGTCCAGCGTGGCCACCAGATCGGTGAAGTTCTGCATGGTTGGATGCCGCACGAAGAAGCGGGGCGGGAAGAGGAAGAGCTCATCCAAGGGCTTGAAGGCCGTACAAATCATATAGATCAGGGGCAGAAGGAAGAATACGGCCAGCGCGATCATGATGAGGTAGAAGATAACCCGTCCGGGCGTAATCTTCCGCCAGCTGAATTTTCTTACTTTGATTTTCTTTATATCGATTGCCTGCATCGTCGTCCCCCCTATTCGCCTTTTGAGGAGAATACTTTCATAAATATTCTACCAAGTCCAAAGTTCAGTATAAACAGGATAAACGCGATGGCGGAAGCGTAGCCCAATTCGAAACGCAGGAAAGCGTAGTCGTACATATGGGCGACGATGGTGTGCGCCGCGTAATCCGGGCTGGGGAAGCCGGCGATACCGGTGGCCAGGTCAAAGACGCCCAGAGCGCCCACAACGCCCATAACGGCGTTGAAGAGCAGCTGGGGCTTGACCGACGGCAGGGTGATATAAATCAGCTCCTGGAACTTGTTGCGGATACCGTCGATCTGGGCGGCCTCGTAACGGTCCTGCGGGATGTTGTTGAGACCGGCCAGGTTGGTCAGGAAGCCCTGACCCATACTACTCCAGAGGGCTATGATAATGATAACCGGCATGATGTAGGTGGGATCGGTATTCCAGAGGATAGGCTCGCTGATGAGTCCTAAGCTGATCAGCTTATCATTGATATAGCCGTAGCGGTCGCTGGAGAAGAGCACCAGCCAGATGACCGACATGGAAACGGCGCCGGTCAGGGAGGGGGCGTAGAAGGCCATGGCAAAGGCGTTGCGGAACTTCAGCTGGTTAATCAGCCAGGCGAAGAGGAAGGAGAGCAGGAAGCCCGCGGGGCCTACGATGATGGCGTATGTAAAGGTATTCTTACACGCCGTGATAAACAGGTCGTCGTTGGTGAACAGGTCCTTATAGTTGTCCAGGCCGGCCCAGGTCATGGGCTGCACGATATTGTAATGGGTAAGACTCAAGATCAAGCTCCATACGACCGGCACAACGATAAAGATGATAAACAGAAGGATAAAGGGCGCGGCCATCAAATAGCCGGACATTTTATCCCGCGCGTAGCCATTGAGCAGCTTGCCTTTCTTTTTAGGAGCCGGCGCTTTCTGTTCCGCTGGACCCGCGCCGGTGACCTTTGTGTTCGCGCTACTAATCACTTATCTCTCACACCTTTTTCCTAAATGTAGTGAACCAGAGGGGTTATTTCCCCTTGTTTCGGGTGGCTTCCTCCTCGGTGATAAAGCCGTACTCGATGCGCTTGCGGAGCATCTCGTTGGAGATATCGTCGATGGCCTTTTCCCAGGATTTGCGGGCGTTCATATCGTTCATAACCACGCGGGTCCAGGCGTTGTTGACGTTACGCGCGGTATAGTAGCCGCCCAGTACGTTGGGCTGGTTCTTGAAGCTGCCGAAAACCTCCTTGAAGACGGGGATGTGCTCGGACGTCCAGGGCAGACGGAAGAAGGCCTCCACATTGGCGGTGTTCCACCGGGCCTCCTGGCCCATGGTCGCCTCCACCTCGGTGGAGAAGTTGAACTGCACGTCGGCCGACGTCCACCACTTGGCAAACTCCCAAGCCTTATCCTTCTGCTCGGAATCGGTGAACATCATCAGGGTGGTGGAAGCGCCGCCGGCCGTCCGGTCGATGGATCCGTCTTCCTGTACGGTGCCGGGGATGGGAGCCACCATCCAGCGGCCGTACAGGTCGGGGGCCGCGTACATGATCTTGAGGTAATCGTTATAGCCGCCGATGACCAGCGGGATATCGCCGATACGGAAGTGGTTGTAGATATCGGCGGTACGCTCAAAGTTGTAGACCGTGTAATTCTTGGTCCACTGGAGGAATGCCTGATAGGCCACGTCGCTTTCCAGCGCGGTTTCGCTGCGGTCCTCATTGTAATACTCGCCGCCCTGCTGGAAGAGGAAGGGGGCGTAATCGGATGCCATGTAGAACCGCATGCCGTTCTGGTCCAGAATCGGCAGGACCTCGTTGTACAGCTCGGTCCAGGTATCGGGCACCTTGGCCCCGATTTCCTCCATGATGTCGGTTCGGTAGAACATGAGCTTGAAGTCCACATTCTCAGGCAGAGCGTACATGCCGGGCCGCTCCTGATCCTTGGGCTGGTATTCCATGGGCTCCAGAGAACCGGGCAGGAAGCGGGAGGCCACTTCGTCAAAGTCGTCAAAGTTTCTAAGGTCGTAGGCCGCGCCGCGGATGGCCAGCTCTACAGGGGTTAAGGAGTCGCTTCCCAAAGCGATATCCGGCACCTTGCCCGAGATAACCGCCAGCATCAGGGGACTGATGCTGCCCACAGCGCCCACCGATCCCGAGGGCAGGACGTTGACCTTGATACCGATGCCGGTTTCGGGCGTAAACTCCTCGGAGGCCATCTGCTGGATGATCTCGCACATCTCCTTGCTGCGGGCCACCCAGACGTCCAGGGCCTTGCCCTGCACCACCTGATCGCCGGTGGTGCTGACGTACATGACGTTATCGTAGTCCTTGATAAAGGAGAGGGCAAAGTTCACGCAGGTGCCGGCCAGCTTTTCCCAGATGCTGCTCTTGGGCATTTTGGCCTCCACGCCGGGGGCCACAAACTGCACATAGTCAATCTTCATGGGCTGATCCTGGATATTGAAATACCAGGTGGAAACGCTGGTCTGGGTGGTGGTG
The DNA here is from genome assembly GCA_022791355.1 of Clostridiales bacterium. Lineage (GTDB taxonomy): Bacteria > Bacillota > Clostridia > Oscillospirales > Acutalibacteraceae > Howiella. The sequence goes on from JAAVYX010000245.1 coordinate 21,942, forward strand.
AGCTCGTCGAGCTTGGAGGGGATTTTCTTGGGCCGCTGAATCAGGTAATCCAGCTGGTCGGCCGCGGTATTCAGAGAGTTGGCCAGGGTGGGCATCTTGCGGGAATGGGTTTTGAGGAAGTCCACCTGGGCGCGGTAACGGTCCCGCAGGTCCTCCATGTCGCTGATGAGGGAGGGAACCTTATCCTGCAGCCGATAGTCGAAGTTTGCGTCCGGGTCGGTGCCGGTAACCTTGGTGATATTGCGGATGAGCTGGGACATATCGTTATTGATATCCAGCAAATTGCTGATCACCTCGGCCGACGCGCCCATTTTCACCTGGATGCCCAAGGTGTGCTGCCCCTTCTCCAGATAGAAGAGATAGGGATTGCCGTCGGCGTCCGAAAGGGTTTCGTTCTGCCACTTGGTCGAGTAGCCGAAAGCGTAGGCCTCCATCTCCTGGAAGGGGACCTGACCGTCGATGGTGATCTGCCGGTATACGTTCAGGCCCTCGCCGTGGTTCTGGAAGAGACGAAGGTTGAGCTTATACAGTCCCGACTCGGGCACGTCCATGACCCACTGGATAAGCTGGTTGCCCTTTCTCCAGTTGAAGCCGCCCACCGTGTTGAGCTTGACATGGCCGCGCACATAGGGGGTGGTACCGGGATCGGAATCGGCCTCCCGGCGGAGAATCTGGCTCGACCGGTAATCGGACAGCTCGCCCTCCTTATATACCGGATCGCCGGTATACTCCTTATAGCCCTTGGCGTCGTACTCGGCCTTGACCTCGGCATAGGTCTTGTAGGCGGCGGACGGGACCAGGGAGATATCGCCGATATACATGTCAGCGTTTACATATTCCAAAGTAATGGTGTGATCGCCGGCGGTCAGGAGATAACGGAAGGGGGTCATCACCATACCGTCCACATGGGTCACCACATTGGTATCCCACTCGATGACCTGCACCAGCTTGGGGGTGACCTCGTCGCCGTTGGCGTCCTTAACCGGCTCGGCCTCCTCGGTCCACTTGCGCAAAAAGCCGATGTTGCCGCTCTCCTCAAAGGGAAGCTGCCCGTCAACGGCAATCTTGCGCTGGATGTCGGACTTGTCATCCTCTGTGGGGAGGTAATCGATATGGATATCGTACAGCCCGGTCTTGGGTACCTTTACCTGCCAGCTTAAGGAGCCGGTCGCCTTGTCGGACAAAACGGCCGGACCGTTATAGCCGGCTTCATTCTGCGCCACGGTCGCCGCGCCGGCGGCCGTGGCAGCGCCGTCCGCGCGCAGGATCACCTTGTCGGTCTCGCGCAGGCCGTAGCTGTCAATCGATTGATAGGCGGCTGAAACGTCGTCGTATTCCAATCCGAGACTGCTGGCGCCGCCGGAAGCGTTTCCGCCCTCCGACAGAATTTGGTCGATGGACGATCCGCCCTGATCCGCGTCCGCCGTCTGGGCTCCAGACGTTCCGGCCCCGTCAGACGCGCCCGCCGTACCGGCCGGCTGCCCGGTCCCATCGGTCTCCTCGGCCCAGGCGCTGATTCCCGCGCCGGTCGAAAGGAGGCAAAGAGACAACAGCAGCGCAGTCAAACGCGCATAGCCCTTTTTCCTGATTTCCATATAGATCCCCTTTCCCGTTTTACAGTCGCTCGCCCGCTTAAAAAGCTGGTGATTCACAGGCGGTTGCCGTCCCCCTGTGAAGCGCAGCGATGCATTTTATTTTAGACGTTTCCGAATATTGTCGAAAACGTACATTAGCCAGGAATGCATGTGTGCACTCTGCACAAAATCCTGAAAATTGTCGCAAAGAGGCAAATCCGGCGATAGAAATCGCCGGTTTCGTATAATACAAATATACCGCATTTTTATGCAGTTTGTCAAGACAGGATTACGAAATATATCCCATTTTATTTAAAGCGGCCAAACTTTCCAGCAGGGCCAAGCCGCTGGATTGTACCTGGAGCTCTACCGGTTTACGGGGCTTGGCGCTCCACATTTTACCGCAAATTGGCTCTTCCTCACTGGGAATATTGGCCCATAGGGCCTCCCCGTTTCTCTCCAGCACCTTACAATATTTCTCTCGATTGACAGGTGTCGTCATAATGAGCTGGGTTAAATAGCGGCAGAATATGCCCTTAAAGGCGCCGCCGTCTCCCCCGCCCTCCGAGCGAAGGATCCCGCCCTGCTCCAGCATGGTATTCAATGCGTAGTCGGCGGTGCGAACCGCCGTGTTTATGTAGGACTGATCCTGAGTGATGTTATAAAGCTCCACGCAGGAGCCGATGTATACGCCCTGGCAATAGGTAAACTGCCAGTCTTTATCGATCTTACCGTTATTTTGGCGGTTGATGCCGTCCCACACAAGGCCGGTTTCGGGGTCTACCAGCGTATCGGTCCACCATTCGAAAATCTGAAGCGCCATGTCCAGATATCGCTGTTCGCCGGTATATTGGTAAAGCCGCGCCGCCAAAATGCAGGCCGGGCCATTGGACGGTGAATTGCGGTAATTGAGCTGATCCTTTTTCCAAGCGATCCCGCCGCTGATAAGGTTCCAGGCGGACATAACGGTCTCATATAATAAGTCTATGTCGCCGCGAAGGTCTTCATCCCCCGTGGCCCGATAGAGTCGAAAAGCCGCGTTGGCCATCCAGCCCATATCGTCGAAAAAATCGTTGGTCATATGATTGCCGTTGCGCTTTTTCACCGCCGCTATCAGCTCTTTCGCCTGCTGGGCATAAGCCGGGTCGCCGGTCCGAATATAAGCGTCCACAATGGAATCCAGAACCTGCGCCTGAATCCAATAATGAAAGGCCTGATTATCGCTGAGCGGATACTTGTTCTGATACATATTGTATTCGCCGAAAAATTTTTCCCGCATAAAGGAATGGGTCATATCCGCCCGCTTCTCCCAAATTCCCTTTTCGGCTTCCTCCCGCAGGGGCAGGGTTTTCACAAGGTTGATCTGCACCGTACTGGTGGTATCGGCGGCTTTTGATGACGCGGCGCCGTCCGTCCCCTGCTTCGGGTCGCAGCCGGCCAAGGCGGTAACAATAAGGGTCAAAGCCAGCAGAAGGGAAAGCAGTCCCTTTGTCTTACGCGTAGAAAGCATCGAAAGGGAGGTGCGAGGATTTTGATCGGTCATGTCAGCGCTTCTCCTCAAAAGACGAATACCTGCGTCAAAAGGGACGCCCGGCCGTTGTGGCCGGGCGCCACCTTTTTGCTAAATCGCCAAATTTTTATTTGATTCCTTACTGGCCGGTTTTGCCGAGAACATCCTTCTGATAGTCCTCATACAGCTTCATACCGACCTTCTGGATATAGGCCAAACCGTCGGTAACGGTTGTCTCGCCGCTGATGATCTCGGAACACTTGGTTTCCAGAGCCTTCTCCCAGTTGGAGTTGATGGGCGCGTTGACCGGACGAGAGATGGAAATCTTGTCATAGATTTCCTCGCGCGTCATCAGAATCTCCTGGATATCCTTGCGGCAGTTCTCCAGATATTTATCGAAAAGGGCCTGCTTAGAGGGCTTATGCACCTGGTAAACAGGTACCCAAGTCTCGGGATTATCCAGAGCGGTCTTAGCCTGGATGGCGGCCGAGCCGTCGGTTACAGCCCAGCGGGCGACCAGCCAGCCGCCGTCGGGGTTCTTGCAGCCCTTGGGGATACCATACCACTGCCAGGCATAACCGGCGATGGCGGGATCGCCTTCCTTCTCGTCGGGCTTGGGCATGGGAGCGATACCAGTCTTGAAGCTGTTGACCATGTTCTGGGCATAGCCGGTATCGGCAATCGCCATACCGACGTTGCCCTCTTCCCATTTGACCTCGCCGGGCAGCTTATCGGCGCCGCCGAAGGAGGCCGGGAAGGACTTCAAGAACTCCATGACGTTTTTCATCTCGTCAGTATTGATGTCCGGCTTACCGGTCAGCGGATCCTGGTAGGTAGTGCCGTAGGTCAAACGCCAGTGCTGGAACCACCAGCCGTAGGAGGTGAAGCCGGCCTGGCTCAGCATGCCGTTGGCGTCGGTCTTATTCAGCTTGGCGGCCATGGTCTTCATCTCAGACCAAGTGGCCGGCGGGGTTTCGGGATCTAGGCCGTTAGCGTCGAACAGATCCTTGTTCCAGACCAAGCAGGCCACGGAAACGTCGGTATACAGGCCGTAAATATGCTGCTGGCCGTCCTTGCCCTCATACTTTACGAACATGTCGTACCAGTCGGGCAGATCGCTCTTCTTATAAGCGGGGTCCTTGTCAAAATAGTCATCCAGCGAAACGATCAAATCGCGGCCCACAGCCTCGCCGAGAGGCGCTTGGGCAGCATTGTTGGTATAGAACATATCGGGCTGGGTGCCGGCCTGAATGGCGGCCGCCAGGGTCATCAGGCTGTGGTCGGAGGAGGTGGAGTGGTCCAGAACGATGTCCGGATTATCCCGTTCAAAGTTCTGGTAGTAGTCCTCGCCGAATGCTCCCCAAATGGTCACATTTTTGTTTTCTGGCATAAACTCTTCCATATTGCCGGTGTTGCCGCTGGAGCCATTGTCGTTGTTGCCACCGCAGGAGGAAGCCATAATTCCTGCGCTGACAATCATGGCCGCACAAAGCAGCGCGCTGATGATTCTCTTTTTGGTCACGCTTAACATCCCTTTCTAAAATTTATCAATCAACCGATCCGTCTCGGCAGATACCAAAACAAATGACAAGCTTCCCCTCTGCCGCTATGCGGCCGCGCCAGGAAAACGGCTGGCAAGGCTGCGTCTGTCATCCAGTAAAACTGAAGAGCCGCTTATAAAAGCTTGCCGAACCCGTCTTAAACAAACAGTCAAAAAGAGGCCGTCGCTTCTTGGGCCGGAACGCCTTTGCCCTGCAAGACGCATAAACGCATAGCCAAAATCTGTTCCGACGTCCTGATGGCGCGCGCCACTATAGCGCTTCCCGCCAGGGTCGCCTCCAGAGGTTTGCCAAGGGCCAAACCGGGAGGCCTCAAGGATAAGGGTATAAAGCCTTGTGAAAATTCAGGCTGAAAGCATACTTTCTATGGCCGGCCGTTCCTTCTAAATTTGCGCCTCTACTGCGCCGTCCCGTCTCCATGGGCATTCTTCCAATTTTGGAGCATCAGCAGCACGCGGGCGTTGCCGGACTGATTGAGTAAATCCGGGTTTGTGATAACGCCTACCTCTGTGCGCTTCTTCCACTCAGAATCCAGGAAGCCCCGGAAATCCTTATTGACCGAGCAGGCATGGGCCAGCGCCGTCAAAAAGCTTTTTACATACTTGGGCTCGGAAGGGTCCGACGCATAGAGCTTTATGTAGCCCTTCAGCAGAGAGGACTGGAACCAGGGATTGTTTTCTCCCGTCGCATAATAAGACTGGGCGGGATCGTCCCGCGTGATCTCGCCGCCGAAGAAATTGTAGGCGGCCTCGGCCATGGTTTTCGCGTCGGTTAGATAATCCGCCTTGCCCGTTATATCATAAAGCATGGCGGCTGAGGCGATCATATTGCCGGTATTGTAGGTAAAACGATTTTTATTAATGCTGCCCGAATCCACCATGATATGATCCCACATGACCTTGCTTTGAGGGTCCATCAAGGTCTTCTTGGTCCAATCGTAAAGCTTGACCGCCCAATCCAAATACTTTTGCTCCTGGGTAAGCTTATAGAGCTCGGCGGATGCCAAAGCCAAAGGCGCATTGATGCAGGTGTTTTTACAGGCCTTGTCGGTGCCTATATCGTCCTCTTTCCAGTAGACGCCGCCGCCCTGTTTATCGTCCCAGCCGGAATAGCAGAATTCGATGGTCCCCTTGGCGTTATCCAGCCATTTCTGATCGCCTAAGAGGGTATAGGCGTGAATAAATTCCAAAACGACCCAAACGTCGTCGTCATAGAAGCATTCGGCCTTGCTGGAAACGGGGACACACTGATATACCTGCAAACCGTCGGTCCGCCACTGGGTTCTGTAGTGCTCTACATTCTCCAGGACCTTGACATATTCCTCCCGCACGGTCTCATCGTCAGGGCGCAGGGCGAACCATTCGCCGCAGGCCTCCATGTATGACGCATACCCCCACAAAGTAACCGAATCGTCCTTACTTTGTTCGCTCTTCATCCGGTCATCCAGCTTCCAGAAGCTGCTTTTAAAATACTTCATGACAGCTTCGCCGCGGTCGCCGTAGCCATTGAAATTTTGAAAATCGGTTATGGCGGTTTCGCTGCTCGTCGCATCGGCGGAGGTCAAATCAGAGGCTTCCGCACTGCTGGACCCCTGCTCGCCCGAAGGCCCGCAGGCCGCCGTACTAAGGGCAAGCAGCGCGGATATACCAACCGCAGTTAACTTTTTAAACAGAACGCATAACCCCTTTCAAAATTTCAAGGACAGTTTCACAAAACCTGTATTCTCAGATATTGTCCTGGGACAGGGATCTGTCCCAGGACAATATGACTGATATGGCATGAATTTTTCCAGCAGGAATAACTTAGTCGGGAATGCGGTCAAAGTCCCGGTTGTTCTTTAGGAACTCGGCGCACATGTACATCATACGTGCGGCGGAGCCTTGACTGGTAGGCGTAATATTATTCAGGGTAGGCGCGTCGCCGTTTCTGAAGTCGGGATTGATAAATCCGTCGATACGTCCGGCGTTTACCGCGCCTACGGCTACCGCGTTCAGCGCAACGCGGGCATATTTCGGCTCAGCCTGTTTATCCACAGCCTTCTCTACATTGTAAAGCTCAAAAATTCCCTTGACCAGATTGCTGCGGAACCAGCAGCGGTTGGCGTCGCCCTGAGGGCTGATGGAAGCGAAATAATAACCCTGCGCGCCTTCCGGGGCGTCCTCGCCGCTGGCGCGGATCTTCATCCGTTCGGAGAAGAAGTTCTTCATGCTGCCATCGGCCAGCTTGCGAGCGGCTTCGTGATAATCCGCTTCGCCCGACATCTGATAAATCTTAGCGCCGGCGCCGATCATACAACCGGTATTGTAGGCATAGAGCGAGCCGTCCAACTGATAGTTGCCCTTATCGCTGAAGAACCACTTATCCTGGATCAGATCCTTATTCTTATCCCAAAGATTATCCTTCACCCAATTAAAAGCGTCCTTCGCATGGTTGAGATAGCTTTCGTCGGCCTGGCCGCCCTCCTTGAGAACCTCATACATCTCGGCCGCCGCCCAGGCATAGGGGGCGTTGATACAGGCGTTCTTCTGGGGCTTTTCGCCTCCCTCGGTACCGGGACGCATCCACCAAATACCGCCGTTCATGGCTTTTTCGGTATCCCAGCTCTCCCAGATAAAGTTCAGGTTCCGTTTAGCCAAGGTCAGATACTCAGGGCTCTTGAGTAGCTTATAAGCGTTTATCCATTCCAGCGCGATCCAGACGTTATCGTCATTGAAGATCTGGGCAGGGCCGCCGCCCTGTACGCAGGCTAGACCTATAGAAGTGGAAGAATTATACCGGTTATCCGTAAACCGGGTCACGTTCTTTAAGAGTTTCTCATACTCGCCCTTAGACTGATAGATGTTGGGAGACTCAAAGGAAACGCGGGCGCCCACGCCTTCCATATAGGCGCCATAGGGCCACAGAGTGGTACCGTTAAAGGTATCGCCAAAATCCTTTAGGTTATCAGCCAGGTTGGTGCCGTTGGCACGCCAGAAGCCGCCTTCAGTAGGATTGTTTCTGTTCATATTCCGAGAGGTAGCGCTGATGATAGCGTCACCCACCGACTTGTAATCCCGATACTCGTCATAGAAAAACTCATAGGGATTCCCGCCGCTGGAGGGGTCCGAAGGGCCGGGAATGTCCATGCTGGTGGAGGGAGGAATGACTGAGCTACTGCCGCCGCCGCTAGTAGTGACAACGATAGGCCGCTTAATGAGTTTATAGGGGAACTTAGCGGCGGTAGGCGAACTAGGCCGCGAGGGCGTCGACGGCTTGGAGGTGGTGGTAGCCGCGCTGGTCGTGGTGGTCGACGCCTTGGAGGGAGTGGACGCCTTGCTCTGGACAGACGTGGTAGTCTCCGGCTCGGAGCTGTCGTCCGGCACTTGCTCTTCATAATAGCATCCCGCGCCAACAGACAGCATCATGGCCGCAGCCAGCAAAGCTGTAAGAATACGTTTACGCATAGCTGAATCTCCTTTTCCTCTTGATAAATGTGTATATTCCATCGCTCCACGCCTGGAGCATTATGCGCGTGAAAGACAAAGCCTTATTTGCCGTAGGTGTCCTTCCAGGTCTGCACATCGAAGAGCACCCGAACCGTGCCCGACTGATCGAGAATATGCACCTGATCGTCCGCCATGTCCTTGGATTTCCAATCCTTGTGCACATAGCCGCTGGCGTTCTTGGTATTCTGTACGCAGTAAGAAACGGCCGAGGCAAAGCTCTCGATATATTCATCGTTGGGGTCGAAGGGATACAAAGCCATATAACCGTCCAACAACCAGGTCATAAACCAGGGATTGGGGTCGGTGAAATGATAGTCGCCCTTTTCATCCCAGGAGCCGAAGCCGCCGTTTAAGGCCGACATAGCGGTATTTTTCGCATCGGTCAGATACTTTTCCTCTCGGGTAATATCGTAAAGATGCGCCGCCGCGCCAATCATGCAGCCGGTATTGTATGTAAACTTCCACTCCTGGATCTTGCCTTCCAAATTGATGTTGTCCCAATACAGATAATCGCTGGGGTCCATCAAATTCTTCTTGGTCCAGTCGTAAAGCTTAACGGCCCAATCCAGATATTTCTGGTTCTTGGTCTCCTTATAGAGCTGGGCGGAAACCTTGGCCAGAGGCGCGTTGATACAGGTATTTTTACTGGATTTGTCATTTTCCTGCCAGTAGACGCCGCCGCCCAGCTTTTCATCCCAGCCGGAATAGCAGAACTCGGTCACTCGTTCGGCCAGCTTTAAAAAGCGCTTATCCTTTAGAATATGAGAGGCGTTGAGATAAATAATAGCGATCCAAACGTTGTCGTCATAGAAAATGTCGCCGCCGCCGCCGTTGGCGGCCGCATAGGCCAGATGCCCGTCTTCGCGGCAAACGGTATAGGGGAGAATACCCATCAGCGTATCCAAATACATCTGCTTGGCCTTTTCACAGGTGGGATAATTCTCCAGCTGAGCGGCCACAGCTTCCACATGTCCGCCATAGGGCCAGAGAAAGGCCTTGGCGGTTCCAATCAGCTTTTCCTTTCCGAAATAGCCCACCGGATCCCAAAAATCCTTGCGGATGGCGGCCAGTAACTCATGACCGGCAGCCTTGAAATCAAAGTTTAAACAATCAGCGTGACCCATCGGTTTGCACCGTCCTTCATCTCTTATTTTACAAATTCGTTAACCTTGTCAATCTCTTCGAGAATGAAGTAAGCCAGCAAAGAGTTGGCCCAAGCAAACCATTCTCTTGTATACACGGTGGGATCGTTGGAATCAAAACCTTCGTGCATCACTTCGGTACCGCCGTCGCAGGCCATGATGGTGTTGAGCACCTTCGCCTTTTCCGCGTCATCCTTACAGGTCATAGCTTCCATAACCAGAGCGATATGCCAGATATATCCGGGCGGAGTATGGGGGCTGCCGATGCCCTTGGCAAAGGAACCCTCATAATAATAGGGGTTTTTCTTAGAAAGAATATACCTGCGCGTGTTCTGGTAAATGGGATCGTCCATATCGCAATAGCCCAAATAGGGCAGAGAAAGCAGACTGGGTACATTGGCGTCGTCCATAAAGACAGCGTTGCCCTTACCGTCCACCTCATACGCAAACACCTGACCAAATTCGGGATCGTTCACCACGGCAAACTTGCGTATACCGGTCTCAATCTCATCTTTTAAACTCTTGGCCGAACGGGCCATATCGGCGTTCTGATAAACGCCGGCGTATATCTCTTCCAGATACCCCAGGATCACAACAGCAAACATGTTGGAGGGTACCAGATATCCATACACGCAGGCGTCGTCGCTGGGACGAAAACCGGACCAGGTCATGCCGGTATAGGCCACCTCGGCCCCCATCCCCTCCCGGGGAAGGGTATCGGTCTCAGGACAGTTAAACCGCTGGAAGCGGTAGGGGGAATTTTCCTCGTGATGCTGTTCCACCCGGAACAGATCCAGAATCATACCGGTGCTTTTCAGATACTGCTCGTCGAAAATTGAAGCGTCGCCGGTCTTCTTCCAATATTTATAGGAAATCCAGACAGGGTAGCACAGCGAATCGATTTCATACTTGCGCTCCCAAATCCAATCTTTATTTTCGTTAAAATTAGTGGCGTCTCCACCGTGTCCCGCGCCGTTGGCCTCCTCGTTAAAGGCGTTGGCGTAAGGGTCCAAGGCGATATAACGCATCTGCAGCTTAACCAGGCCGGCAATGGCCTCTTTGATGCCCGGGCAGTCGCACACCCGCAGATAATGCATGACCTGGGCGCTGGAATCCCGCAGCCACATGGCGGGAATATCTCCCGTAAAAACATATGTACATCCATCGTCATGGATTTTCGTAGTGGTCTCCAGGGTGGAATAAAAACAGTTTTTAAACATATTACGCAGCTTGGGATTTTGAATGCCCGCCGCGACCTTATCCATTCTTTGACTCAGTTCAGGGAACTTCACTTCTGACAAATCCAACACTCCCGGCAAAATTTTGATGACAGACGCCTAGGGCGCCAACCCTGCCGGGCGTACCGGCGCAGGATGCCAGGCGGCGCCGGCACGCCTGTTTTGCAGACGCGCCGGCTTACCGTCCGGCCATTCATGATGAACTCAGCTAGAGAAAGTCTTTCCTTGAATCGGCAGGACTTTCTTACTTCTCAGACTTCTCCTCGGGCTTATCCTCAGTCTGCGGAGCGTCAGCCGCCGCCGCGCCGGCGCCCTCGGCAACCTTCTTCTTGCGGAGCACGAACCAATACAGGCAGAACGCGCCGCCGCCCAGGACGACTACAGCGCCGCCGATAATACCCACGGTAGCGCCCACGTTCATCTTACGGACCGTGTTGGCGCCGCCCTTATTATCCTTGTTGGCATTGGCGTTGGCCTTGTTGCCGCTAGCCGTACCGCTTGTCAAAGCGGCCGTATCGGAACCGGTTCCTTCGGGATTCTCACCGTCGGGGGTTTGACCGTCGGGAGTCTGACCGTCGGGAGTCTGTTCGCCAGGCGTTTGGTCGCCGCCTACGGCGTTGGGGTCAAAATTAGGATCGGTAGGATCGGTGATCGTGCCGCCCGGATTACCGCCCGGATTATTATCGTTGCCGCCGGGCTGTTGGGGCTTGGGAAGACTCGTGGTTCCTCCGTCAACAATATTACCCTTCTGATCCTCAGGGAAATATTTGGGATTCTCCCAGGAGCAGCCGTCGGCGTTTATCTCATAGATATCGCCGTAAGCAGGCGGGGCCTGGGGAGGCTCCACATAGTCGGCGTCCAGGTCGATTTTGCTGTAAAAATCGGTATACCAGCTCTCGCCTTCCTCAGAACGCAGGTAGCCGTTCTTAAACTGCTGATAGGCAACCGGAATGCCGCCTTCCATTCTCCAATACTGATTGGTGATAGGATCGCTGGTCTGCCAGTTGTTGACGCCGCCGCCCTTGGCGTAATACTCGGCCGCCGCGTCGCGCATGACGATTACCTCCAGCGTATCGGGATTGGTACAGACAAGCGCCGCCCAATTGTTATAGCTGAAGGAGCCGGATGCGGTAGAATTGCCGCTGTCAAAGTCCTGGTTGCAAATTTCGTAAACCTGATCGTTCGGGTCCGTTCCAGACCAGTTATGGAGAAACTCGCCGGAAGCGTTGCCGAAGTTAAAATTCCCATCATTTTGCTTCTGGGCATGCAACTGGATAGCCCACTGATAGGCCGCTTTATACTTCTGGCTCAATTGATCTTCCTTGCCGGCAAAGCGGCTGGGAAGGCCCTTTTCGCCAATTGTGCCAACCTCGCTAAGTTCGGCCGCGCCGGCGAAAAGGCCCATAGACAAGGTCGATACAGCCAGTACCGCAGAGACACATGCTGAAACCAGCTTTTTCATATGATTTTCCTCCTAAAACTTATTCGCGTTTACCGCCGGGAGGAGCACCGCAGCGCTCCTCCGGGATTCCCGGCGGGCTAAGAGACGGCGGGTTTCCCGGTTCCGCATCCATACAAATTATAAGGACTGAGAGGAAACGGGAGGGTTATTTCTTTTTGCGAAGCACAACCAGTGCGCCGGCCGCAGCCGCAGCCAGAAGCACGATGCCCACGACGCCGGCGTCGCCGGTCTTTGCGTTGCCGCCGCTGGTGCCCGACCATTTGTCATAGAACTCCTTGGTTACGCGCTTCCAGACGCCGTTCTCATCGTAGTAGCCGTACTCGTACTCAATCTCACCGGTCCCATTGTTGCCGTTATTGCCGTCGGGAATAGAGGTGAGATTACCGGGCGGGTTAGACGTATCGGACGTAGTAGAGCCGCCGCTGGGAACAGAGGAGGACGAAGTTTCTTTACCATAGTCCGGATCGGCCTGAGAGAGCGCCTTGCCGTTCTGCCAAGCATAAATGTTATAGCTTCGGCCGCTGCCGTTTTCGGCCACGATTCTGATTGTTGCGTTAAAGCTCAAATTGATTTCCGTACCAGGCACAAACTCCTGGGCGTTGTATTCAACGGTGCCGTTGGCCGTATCCACCGGGATAACCTCTTCAAGCTTTACTTTCGCCAAATCCACCGTTTCGCCGGGCGCGAAATGCACACGGATGCAGTTCTTCAGTTTGGCCGCCGTCTCATCATCCTTGTTTTCATCGGTCAGATGATGATACTCATAGGAAGCCACGTTGCCGCCAACGCGAATGGAATCCACACGGTTTTCGCCGCTCTTCATAGCGCCGTCGGTCCAGACAACCTTGTCGGAATCCTTTGCGCAGGTGGCGAAGCCATGCTCGAACTGCATGGAAATGCTACCGTCCTCGGCGATTTCGGGCGCGCTCTGGGGCATGCCCAAAGTCTTGCTGTACTTGAAGGTAAAGCCCGCCAGCGTAATCGTTTCGTACTCGTTTTCCTTACCGGCATAAATCTCGGAACCAGCCAAGCTGATGTTCTCATAGACCTGCTGGAAGCGGGGCAGCAAGGCAATAGCCGAACCGTTTGCAGTCATGATCGGATCGCCGTTCTCATCCTCGCCAGGGGTCAGACCCTTAAAAATAATGGTCTTCTGGCTGGAATCACGGGTTTGGGCATGGTATTCGCCGGTGCCGGTAAACACCTGATAAAGGATATGATGCTCCGCGTCATACTGCAGAGGACCGTCGATGGCTACGCCGGGGTTGATGCCCGACTTATTGGCACCTTCGTAGGCATCCCGGAAGGTATTCCGGATACTGGCCTTGATCTGGCTGGAATCCAAATCATAGAAGGGAGACTTCTCATCCCGCAGGGCGTTGTTCACGGCGCTGAAGCTGTTGCCCACGCCGTTGGTCACCCGGTTGACAGCGCCGGTGTTGGTGTAGGTGCCGTAGCTCAGGGAGAACTGCTGATAATAGGTGCCGTCCATCAGGAACTCATTCTCGGTCGGACAGCCCGACTTATCGAAAGCGTCGTGCTTGATGCCGTCGATATCGGCGACGCCGCCGCGCTCCCAGGCCTCAAACATCTTATTCTTGACGGTGTAGGCCTTGCCGAAGCAAACGTCGGCCGCGATCATCGCCGTGCCCAGTCCCAGACAGTTGTGGGTGCCGCTTCCGTCCACAAAGAACTGGCGGGAAAGCAGTTCGCCCCAGCCCTCGACGCCGCCGCTGATGACGCCGGGGTCAAAGCCGATGGAACGCTGATAGTTGTACTCTTCCAAAATCGCCTCGAACTCAGCAGCCTCCTGCTTGGCGCCGCTGAAGCGGTTCCAGTTGTTCTTGGCCTGGAGGTTCAGGCTGTCAACCTTGGGGAAGGTGTGATCGTCGGACAGAGTAATCTGTACGGTGTAAACAGCCTGGGCGCCGTCCTCAGAGGTGATTACATACTCCTGACCCAGCTGATCGCGGGCGATGGTGGGATCGGGGCTGATGGTCGCGCCGGAGGGCAGGGTCACATTGACCGGAACCTTGGCGTACGGGATATATTGACCGCCCTCAACCTTAAACTCGCCCCAGGGATAAACCATGGTAATGGTCCGGGCTACGTTGTCGATAGTAGCCTTGATGTCGGCAGTAGCATAGCGCAGCTTATCCTTGGAAACCGAGAAAGATGTAACGCTGTTGTCGGTGTTCATGTTGCGGGCCTTGATCGAATATTCGGCCGTGTCGCCGCCGCAGGTGACGGTAACCTTGACAGGCGTATTCCAAGACTTGGAAAGGTCGATGTTGGCGGAAGGCTGCATGGTAGCGCCCTCGCCCACAAAGGTCACCTCAGGCGTAACAGAAGTCAGATCGATATCGGCATGGGCCACAACCGTGATGGTCTTGTTCTCCTGATCGACTACGCCCTCGGCGTCTTCAATCTTGAAGGTGGAGATGCCGGCGTTGTTGAGCTTGACAACCGTTACCGTGTACTCCTGGGTATTGCCAGCGGCCGCCGTAACCTTGTAGGTGACAGGATTGGTGAAATTCTGCGCGCCGGCGGGGGTGTAGCCCGAGCCGGTGATGGTTACGGTGGGAGTCAGGGAAGCGAGATTGGCGCTGTCCTTGACAAAGGCGGTAATGGTGTGCGCTTCCTGATCGATGATAGCGGGAGCGGCGTCCTCCGCGAAGGAGAAACCGTCGATGGTGCAGATGGTGCTCTGGAAGCCGTCGGCAGCCAGAACGCCCTTCTCAAAGGCCATCTTTCCGTCGGCATAGGCGCCGGTGGGCGCGCCGGTAACGGCCAGGCGAGCGTCCATCGTATCTCCCAGACCGTCAAACGCCCGGACAAGGTCGGCCGGAATCAGCTGCGCACCAACCAGGTTGGCAGTGTCCACAGCCGCAGCGCTGACAGCCAGGTAAGCCTTGCCGCTGGGACCGGTCAGCTCCTGATAGATGATCTTTCCGTCGGCGGTGATAGCCGCGTTAGCGGCGGCGTAACCAGCAAACAGGCCCTTGCCGTCGCCGCCAGCCCGCTTATTGCGCTGGTTATAGTCGGCAACAGCGTAACGGAAGGTGTTGTTGGTGATATCCTTGCCTTCCTCTCCGCGGCCGGGGAACATATTGTTAATCGTGACCGTGCCGTTTTCCAGCACGCGGATTACGCCCCACATCTGCTGATAGGTGACGTCGCCAACCGTAAACTGATTGCTCAGAATTGGCTGGCCGCAGTCGGGAGCGGCGGCGGACATTTCTCCCTTACAGGTGAAGGCCATGCCGATAAAAGGAACGTTCAGCATACCCCATTTGCGCACCTGACCATCTCCGTTGGTCTGGTTCCAGGGATTGCCCACATTGTCGGTCGTCTGGGTATCGTCGGGCGCCACCCAGTTTTCAAACTGGATATGCAGGATATTGTTCCAGCCGTCGTTCAGGTTAAAGTCGGTGCTGCCCTCGTTGGTGGTGCCAATGTTGAAGCCCAGGGTTTCGTTCTGATACTTCAGCTCGTCGGCGACAGCGGCATATGTGGCCTCCTGATCCTCGGCGGTCACGTTGTCTTTTTTCAGCCAGCTGTAATCGTCGCTGATAGCCGAAGACCAACCGCTGATCTTTGCCTCATAACCATGCGCGGTCAAGCCTGCGAACGCAGACGCGCAGAGCGACAAGGAGACCAAGAGGGACGCCATGCGCCTCAAGTTCTTTCTCATCATTTGTTTCCTCCAGTCATGATAATAATTGCCCAGTCCATCTATGTAAAGCGAAAGCGTTAGAGAGGCGTCCGCCGCCCTCGCTTTATCCCGAAGATCCTCCCCGCTTGAAGCGCGTTGTTTTGGCAGGCCATTTTCCGCTCAAGCAAAGCTTGTTTCCCTTCTTTCTATACATATATAAAGAAGGAGCGGGACATTCGCAAAATCAACATTTTATCTGGCAGAGAATATTACGGGATTGTTTCATAATTATAAAGTAAATCTCGTGATTTGTCAACCAATATGTAGATTTTAACAACTAGGGCTTGTTTGAAAAATAAATATTGCACAAATCAAATAAAAGTGCGAAAATAGGGCCATGAAGCGATATGAATTGACAAAAGAACAATGGGAACGCGTGAAGAAGCTGCTTCCAGCA
>JAAVYX010000246.1 GCA_022791355.1 Clostridiales bacterium
CCCTCTGGACTCCCGCCCTACGGGGTTCCTCCCTGTACATTTTCCCTTAACTCTACTATCTTCCCCTCAAGTAAAGGCTGCTAACTTATCGCTTCCCGCGATGCAGCTGCAAGACAGGTTCTTCCCATTCCTAGTCGGCCTCTTCTGCCATCCGCTCTCGTAGCTATGAACCGGGTCTGTTAAAACTTTGTTATCTACTCTCTGCTTTCCTTGACCTCCCTGCCTACCTCTAACTTCCCCAAAAAGCTAACAGTTACCTCACAACTACCGGCGGATAAGTGAAACGTACCTAGCTAAAGCTCTTATCCGTGTCGGCGGGAGTGAGCTCACAGACCAAGTTACTGTTACATCCCGCCAGGTTGCTGAGAGGCTGCAAAGTCCCTGACCAAAAATAGGAACGATTTTTGGGCTTCCCAGCTAAAAGAGAGGCACTACGTACTGCATTCCTCCCAGGCTACGTTGCCAGCGGGGGTCACGGGGGTAAGACCCCCCAACCGGAAGGGCTTAGCCCTGTGGGTGGTCAAGGCGGCGGCCGTAGGCTCCGTGGGATACCGCAGGCGGCAGCGTTTTTCTCCCCATTCTTTTTTCGCTTAACAAAAGAATGGGTCGCGCTACTAGATCAAGTATTGGAGTAATAACAAAAGGATACCTGGCGCGAAACCTCGCACTTACTAAGAAAAAAGAGAAAGAAATCTGGCGCGAAACCGCCCACTATGCAAAAAAACAAAAGAAAAATATTCCGACGCGAAGCGTATCGAAATTCCCCCTTTAGGTCTGCTCCTCCAAATAAGCCACCCACCTTTTATAATAGGCGACCTTGGGATGTACCCCGTCGGTAGCCGCGTCGGCGGGCAGGACGCCGTTTTCATCCCGCATGACCGACGCGCCGTCTACAAAGCCTATGCCCTTGTCGGCGGCCAACTGCCGCAGGCGGCCGTTGAATTCGTCGATGCGCCGGTTGTTGGTCTGCTCGATGTTTTTTTCCGAGACGGCGGCCGACACCGGAAAAATCGACTCAATATAAATTTTGGCCGCCGGCTGCCGCTGGCGCACCTCGTCGACCAGCCGGCCGTAAGCCTCGATAAACAGATCGACGGAATTCCAGCCCAGCTCGTTTTCCCCGAAAACCAGAATGATCCGGTTGTAAGCCCTGCCCTTCAGCTCGTCAATAATTGGTAGGTCTCCCCTTAGTGTGGACTTGGTCAGGGCGGTGCGCACGTTGAGGCCTACACGGCCGAAGCAGTCGGTTTGCGGGAGCAGATTGTAGGCGTTCAGGGCCTCCACAAAAGAATTTCCCACAAGGGCCGCGTCGGACAGGGCGCTCCCGTCCACGGCCGGCGGCGGGCTGGGAGCCGTGGACGCGGGGACGGAGGGAGAGGCCGGTGCAGAACTTGCGGGCGCGGAGCTGGAAGGAGGCGCTGCTTCTGACATAACGGGAGCGCTGGAGGCGCTTTCGGGCGCGGCCGGGACTGCCGAAGAGGTTTCAAACGCAGGGTTCGACGGCTCTTCCGTCCGGGAGCCGGGCGGTTCTTTTGAAACGGAGACCGGTTCCGAGGGGAGGTGCGCCTGTCCGCCGTCTGGAGACATAGGTATGGACAGGGCAAAAAAAACAACCGCCACAGCCAGCGCGGTCAACAGAGCCGGCAGACGAGCGGAAAACATTTTCCATCTTTCAGTTGCAGTCATCGTGGTTGGGTACACTCCTCAAAGCGGGGTCCGTTTGCACGCATGTATGCTTGCAGACCACAAAATGTATTGCAGCAAAGCAGCCGGACTGTCCGGCGGCCTGCATGTCGTCTGAAAATAAATTTACCATGCCTTAGAGTAAATAGCAAGATAAAACAGAGAAAAAAATCCAGATAGATGGATACAATTATGTAACCTTTTGCAACCTTGTGTCACCATTGCCGGCCGATTCGAAAATACGGGCGTTTTATCTATGTACGACATGAGAATTTTGTCAATTGGAACAAAAAACAGACGCTTGGAATCAATCTGCATTTTTACTATATCTTTTTCGGTTTTGATGTGGTATTATAGGTATATATTTGGCCGGTTTATACCATGATCCATGCTGAAAAGATAGGAAAAGGAGAAATGCTTTCATGAAATTCGCTCTGCGCAGGCCGCTTGCGTCGGCTTTGGCCGCCGCCCTGCTGGCCTCCTCCGCCCTGACCGGCGGGTCCTTCGCCATGTCCGGCGCGGCCGCCAATACGGCAGCGCCCATGTCCTACTTAAAGGGAGATATTTCCAGTTCGGTTTATGTAAACAGCATCTCCGGCGCGGCCGCACAGGAGGCCAGCAAGCTTTTCGACCATAAGGCCGACACGGTCTTCGCCGCTGCTTCCGCGCCTACGGACCAGGCGCCGGCGGCTGTTTCCTTCAAGATTTTTTATGCCGAAACGGTCAGACGCTACGCCCTTGTTTCCGGGGACGACCCGGCCCAGGACCCCAAGTCCTGGGTCCTTTACGGACGGAATCAGGACGGGGAGGACTGGACGGCTGTCGACAGCCAGGAAAGCCAGACCTTTTCTCAGCGGGGGGAGCGCAAGGTCTTTGACGTCGCCTCTCCCGCCTCCTACAGTCAGTATAAGCTGGAGGTCACCGGCAATAACGGCGGCGGTGGTCTCCGTCTGGCCGAACTGCAAATCGCCACAGGTGAGGACGTAAATCTGCATCTGACCTGGCCGGCCGGCGCCTGGAACGAGGGTACGCCCCAGGACTGGGCAGTCAACGCCAGCGAGGAGGTCAAGACCGCCACTCTGGAGGCCTTTAACGTCGCCTACAACCGCCTGCTGGACGCCGGCTACAATATCGGCCGGGAAAGATTCGGCGGCGGGCCCAACAGTCTGGGCGCTTGGTCTAACTATGTGAACCTCCAGTGCGAGGGCTCCTTCAACGACAATCCGGGCGACCCCTGGAATATGAATCGCAACTGGGGGATGCTGGTAGCTGCCAGGCCGGGGGTAGTCTTCGCAGTCAAGGGCAACTTGGCCAAGACCTGCGCCCCTACCTTGATCGCCTACGGCAACGATATCGAGTGGACCGATCCCGCTACCGGCAAGACCCATATTTATCAGGTCTTCAGCGGCAATACCACCGTGAAAAAGGATTTGGACGGGACCGACGCCGGCTGGCCGGGCTACGGCGCGGGTACCGGCGCGCCCAAGGCCGTTCAGGCCGCCATGGAGGAGGCCTACATCCAGAGCGGCTGGTATAACGGCAGCTTCGGCGCGCCCTACAATCTGGGCTTTCCCGCCGGCCGGGCCCAGGAGGAGGACGGGGTCTGGTTCCAGGAGTTCTTCGGCAACGACAGTACCGGCAGCTCTCCCCAGGCCGGCCGGAACGGCGACTATGGTATTTCTTACCTGGTCGGCTCTGAGGCGCGGCCGGACGAGGCCTACATCGTCACCGACGGGATTTTAACCGTTTGGGCTTCTACCTGGGAAAATGTGGATTCGGGGGCCGTCGACCGCTTTTCGGCCACCGGCCGGCCGGTGGGCAACCAGTTTCTCGACCAGGACGGCAGCACGGTACAGGAGTTTGAAAAGGCCCGTATCCAGCTCTCCCCCGACGGAACGGCGCAGGTTTTCTACAAGGAGGGCCGTTTTGAGAGTCTTGCCTTAACCGGCGGCGCGGCCATGCAGAACGCTCTGACCGATGGACAAAGCATAACGATTCTGGCCAAAGAGGGAGCCGACTTGACCAAAGCCGCCCTAGAGTATACCCTTTGCGCCGGGACCTCCTGCGATACGCCCAGCGGCGCGGTTCAGGATTTTTCCGAACCGGTGGATTTTACCCTTACCTCCTATAACGGGACCAAAACCGTCTACACGATTACCATTCTGACCCCCGCCTCCATCCCGGCGGAGGAGCGGGCGGCCGCCAAGGAGGCGGAGAAGGCCATCACCGCCCTGCCCGACAGCGTCTACCTCAACCACGAGGCGCAGGTAGACGCGGCCCAGGCCGCCTATAACGCCCTCACCCCCGCCGGCAAGCTGCTGATTTCCGGCCAGGCCCTGACCAGACTCCAGCAGGCTGTGGAGACTATACGGACCCTTGGCCGGCCCATTCGCATCACCTGCGTGGGAGACAGTATCACCGAAGGGGTAGGGGTTACTCCCGATACGCCGGAAGGTAAGGCCCAGTATGGATATCCCGCTCAGTTACAGGCTCTGCTGGGCGACGGATACGAGGTTTTTAACGCCGGCGTCAGCGCCACCAACGTCATCAAGAAGCAGGGCGGCGTGGGGCAGGGCACCACCTTCCCCTATTGGACGACGGCCCGTTACACCCAGGGCAAGGAGTTCAAGCCGGATATCGCCATTATCATGCTGGGCATTAACGACGCCTCTACCCGCAACTGGAAACAGTCCGGCATTGAGAACATACGGGAGGTCTTTAAGGAGGATTACCGCACCCTGGTCCGGGAGTATAAGGAGCTGGGCTCTTATGTCTTCATCGTTCTGCCCACAACCTGTTACGGCGGCTGGGTCGAGCGGATGCCCAACATGGAAAACGATATCATTCCCGCCTTGCAGGAGCTGGCTCAAGAGGAAAACACCGGCCTGATCGACATGCACACCTTCACCGCCGATAAACGGGACTGGTTCCCCGACGACCTGCATCCCGGCAATGTCTCCTACGGCTATTTCGCAGCCGAATTTGCAAGACATGTGCGTAACTATGTAGAGCAGGCCGCCGCCTACGAGCTGGCCGACCTTACGCTGAACGGTTCCACCATTGCGGATTTCGATCCCGCCGTCACCGAATATACGGTCAAGCTGGAGGAGGGGGAGGAAATCCCCGAGGTCGCCGCCGCGGCCGCCTACGCCGGCGCCGGCGTGACCTGCTCCAAGGCCGACAGCCGGGGCGTTGTCCGCATCTCGGTCACCTCGGCCGACGGCCGATACCAGCAGATCTACAGTATCGCCTTTCAGGGCGGGGTAGCGATCCTTCCCGGCGACCTGAACGCGGACGGCAGGGTAACGATTCAGGACGTTATGGAGGCCTGTAAGGTGCTGGCCCGCCAGTCGGCCGGCAAGGC
>JAAVYX010000247.1 GCA_022791355.1 Clostridiales bacterium
GGCTCTCCTGGGGGCAGACCCGGCCGCAGACGGCCGGCAGAGCGTTGGTACTCTTGATGATTTCGTAGGCGGCGGAAATGTCCCCCCGCTGGACGCATTCGATAAACTCCGGGATGCGGACGTTGACCGGGCAGCCGTTCACACAGGGCTTATTCTTGCAGCCAATGCAGCGGGAGGCCTCTTCTACAGCCATTTCCAAGGTGTAGCCCTGGGCCACCTCGCTGAAATTATGGATACGGTCCTCAGGGGCCTGGGCGGGCATGGGGACCTTGTTCATAGACATATTAGCCATTGCGGCGCACCTCCCCGGTGAGATTGCAGATATGTTCCTTTTCTTCCTCGCGGGCCTTTGTCTCCTCGTCGGTGTAGATCCGGCTGCGCTTCATGGCCTCGTCGAAATCCACCTGATGCCCGTCGAAATCCGGGCCGTCCACACAGGCGAAACGGACCTTGCCGCCCACCGTAACCCGGCAGCAGCCGCACATGCCGGTGCCGTCGATCATCAGGGAGTTCATACTGATGACGGTATGGATGCCCTCCGCGCCGGCCGCGCCGCCGGGCCTGGTCAGCTCGCAGACCGCCTTCATCATGGGCAGGGGCCCGATGGCGATGACCAAATCATAGTCCGCGCCCTGCTGGATGCATTCCTGCAAGGCACTGGTGACAAAACCCTTATGGCCGTTGGAGCCGTCGTCGGTCATAAGGAACATCCGGTCGCTGACCGCCGCCATTTCCTCCTCCAGAATAATCAGCTCCTGGTTGCGGAAGCCGGCGATCATATCCACCCGCGCGCCTAAGCTGTGCAGGGCCTTGGCCTGGGGATAGGCGATGGCGCAGCCCGCGCCCCCGCCGATGACAGCCGCCCTTTTGACCCCTTCCAGCTCGGAGGCTTTACCCAGCGGTCCCACCAGATCCAGAATGGCCTGACCCTCTTCCAGCTGGTCCAGCAGCAGGGTCGTCTTCCCCACCTTCTGGAAAATGATGGTGATCCAGCCAGCCTGCCGGTCGTAATCGGCGATGGTCAGGGGAATGCGCTCCCCGTGCTCGCATACCCGCAGGATGACAAACTGACCCGCCTGAGCCTTATGCGCGATAAAAGGCGCTTCGACCCGCATGAGGGTCATGGAATCGTTTAAAGCGCGTTTTTCCAAAATCGTAAACAAACTTTCTACCACCCTTTTTACCAGCGGAGGAAATCATCCAATCCGCCTGAAACAGGACCCTTTGGCCCATTAAAATTTATTATACAAAACCCGGCTGCAAAATACAACAAAAAATTCGGGAATACAGGTAAAATCAACCGTCCGGAGGTGTTCCTCCCGATTTGTTGTTCTCCTTCTTTACCCTCTGCCGGCAATTACCGGCCGCTAAGAAAACTGTTTGTATCCCACAACCGGCGGATCAGTGAAATGTAATCAGCCAGAACGCAAAACATGCCGGCGGGAGACAACCGCAGGGACGCAGTCCCGTAGACGGCCGACAGGCGAGCTCTTAGGGCAAGTTACGGTTACAGTCCGCCGAGCCCCTCAGAGACAATACCCGCTGAATATCTCGCCGGCTCCGTCTGCGTCGGGACCGACGGGGAATCCCTCCAACCGCAGGGGCGCAGTCCCACAGAGGCCGGCAGCGGCGCAGCCTTGGAGGCGATCCAAGCGGCGGTCAAGGGATACCGCAGGCAGCGGGCGTAGGCGATAGCGCTCTCTCTTCTTTGATCGTGGGCCCAAAGAAGGGGGCGCGCCGTTAAATACGGTTTTGGAGCAACAATAAAAGTACGCCTAGCGCGAAACCTCGCCTGATTTAAAGTCTTAAAAGAAACAGCAAATCCGCCGCGAAACCTCCGCCGGACGAAAAGAGAAAAACCTACTCTCCCGCTTTCTCCTGATGAAAATACCGATAAACCGCGGCGGCGGCCGGACGGGTCATGCCGGCAATACCGGCCAGCTCTTCCTCGGTAGCTGCCTCCATGGCCTTCAAGGTCTTAAAATGCTTGAAAAGAAGCTTGGCCCGGGCCGGTCCCACTCCGGGAATCCCGGTGAGGGAGGTGGACAGGCCCTTCTTCACGCTGCGCTGCCGGTGGTAGCCGATGGCGAAGCGGTGGACCTCCTCCTGGATCGTGGCCACAAGGATATAGGCCCGGCGGTTGGACTTGATGGCGATGTCTCCGCCCCCGGCGGCGATGGCTCGGGTACGGTGCTTGCCGTCCTTGACCATGCCAAAGAGCGGGACGCTGACTCCCGCCCTTTCCAGCACCGGCAGGACGGCGTTGACCTGTCCCTGGCCGCCGTCCAGCAAAATCAGGTCGGGCAGACGGCCGAAGCCCTCGTTATCCCCCTGGGCCTGATGCTTTTTATACTCCTCCAGCCGCCGTTCCAGCACCTCAGCCATGGAACGGTAATCGTCCTGCCCCAGAAAGCCCTTGATTTTAAACTTCCGATAGGCCGGCTTGTAGGGCCTTCCATCCTGGAAAACCACCATACCGGCCACATTCTCGCTGCCCGCGGTGTTGGAGATATCGTAGGCCTCGATGTACTGCGGGGGACGGCTCAGCCCCAGCAGGCGGGCCAGCTCGTCCAGAGCGGCCGTCTCCTTGCCGGTGCGCCCGGCCCGCTGGGCCAAAAACTCGGCGGCGTTGGCCCGGCACATCTGCACCAGATCGTACTGCTCCCCCTTCTGGGGAACCGCCACCTGTACCCGCCGTCCGGCCTTTTCCGAAAGCCAGCGGGCGAGCAGTTCCTTATCCTCCCAGTCCCCGTCCAATGCGATACGGGGCGGGATTTCCCGCTGCATGGAATAATACCGCCGCAGAAACTCCGACCGGGCCGACGCCGCGTCCGAAAGCTGCTCCAACAGGAACTGCTCCCGGTCGGCCAAGCGGCCCTGCTCGAAGATAAACACCTCAAAGCAGGCGGCCGTGGGGCTCTGGGCCAGAGCAATAACGTCCTGCCGCTTATAGGTGGAGGTGACCACCTTCTGCTTCTGCCGCATACGCTCGATGGCCCGCAGCCGGTCCCGCAGCCGGGCGGCCCGTTCAAAGTCCAGCTTCTCGGCGGCCGCCTCCATCCGCTGGCGCAGGTCGTCCAGGGAGACGGCCCGGCCGCCCTTGATAAAGTCCACCGCCTCCCGGACGGTCTCCTGATAATCCTTCTGACCGACCTTGCCCGAACAGGGGGCGCAGCAGGCCCCGATAAAAAAGTTGAGGCAGGGGCGGCTTTTGCCGATATCCCGCGGAAAAACCTTGCCGCAGGCGGGCTGAGGAAGCTTGAAAATCTTGAGGGCCTCGTCCACCGTCTCGGTCACCGCCCAGCTGGAATTGTAGGGGCCGATATACTCGGCGTCGTCCTTGTCCAGCTGCTTGACGGCCTGGATCGCCGGCCAGTCCCCCTTGGTGATTTTAACGTAGTGGTAGCCCTTGCTGTCCTTAAGCAAAATATTGTATTTGGGGGTGTGCTGTTTGATGAGGGAGCACTCCAGTATCAAGGCCTCGAACTCGCTGTCGCAGAGGATATATTCAAAGTCCTCCACCCGGGACACCATCTGACGCACCTTCTCGGGATGGTTCTTCTCGCTGCCGAAGTACTGACTGACCCGGTTTTTCAGCGCCTTGGCCTTGCCGATATAGATGATGTTTTTCCGGCTGTCCCGCATGATGTAGACCCCGGGGGTCAAGGGCAGGCGGCGGGCCTTCTCCCGCAGGCGGCGCAGACGTTCTTCCCGCCCGTCCTGCTCCAGATATGATTCCAGACAAGATTCCTGATCCGGTTTCTGACAGGGTTCTTGTTCTTTGGGACTGTATGCGTCCATGGCTTGGTCTCCCCCTTTGGCTGTTAACTGCTATCAGTATAGCACAAAAGCCGTCCCGCGCCAAGGGAAGGGTTTTCCGGAAAAATGGGGCGGCTTTCACACCGCTGGTCCTATCCGAATGCTCGCCGAAGCGCATATTTTACAGGCCAAAAAGATATACCTTATCCATTATATATCTTTAAGGTATTTTATATGCTTTATAAGAGCATGGTTTTGTCAGACGTTTTATGTTTTGATGATGGAAAAGCAATATGGGAGGTTCTATCACACATGAATGAGTCAGATAAAAGCCTGTTGTCCTCCTTTGATGCATACCGCAAGGCGTTTTTCCGGGAGCTGTGTCTGAACATCACCCGGTACCGGCGGGAAGCCCGTTTGACACAGGCGCAGTTTGCTGAACGGACCAATATCAGCAAGGATCATATCGCGCATCTGGAAGTGATAGGCGACGGCACATATCCCTCTTTGGATACCCTTCTGCTCATCGCCTATCATTTGGATATCGCGCCTTATCTTCTGCTGGTACGGGAGCAGGACTGGGACGCGGCTCAGGAGGAAGAATAGTCCGTTTTGCGGGCGACTATAAAAAGGGAGCTGCCTAAAAACAGCTCCCTTTTGCTTTTCCTTTATTCCCCGAAAAAGGCGGCCGCGATGCGCACGCTGGCCTGAGCGTCCTTGGCGTAGTAATCGGCGCCAACCATTTTGGCGTATTCCTCGTTGAGCACCGCGCCGCCCACCATCACCTTACAGCCCGCGCCCGCCCGCCGCAGGGCTTCAATGGTCTCCTGCATGTTCTTGACCGTGGTGGTCATCAGGGCGCTGAGACCCACCAGCCGGATATCCTGCCGCAGGGTCTCCTCCACAACCTGTTCGACGGGCACGTCCTTGCCTAAGTCCACCACGTCGTAGCCGTAGTTTTCCAGCATCATTTTGACGATGTTTTTGCCGATATCGTGAATATCCCCCTGCACGGTGGCCAGCAGGATTTTCCCCTTGGCCGCCTGCTTCTCGCCGGTTTGCGCCTCCTTGATAATCGCAAAGGCCGTTTTCACCGCCTGGGCCGACTGCATGAGCTGGGGCAGGAATATCTTGCCCTTTTCGAACCGGTCGCCTACATAGTCCAGCGCCGGGACAAACTGCTCGTCGATAATCTGTAAGGCCGATTGCTCCTGAAGCAGGGCCTTCACCTTCTCCCCCGCCTCGTCCTTGCGGCCCTGGACGATACAGTCATAAAGGGTCAGACCGGCCGGCGGGCCGGGAAAGGCCGCGGCCGTATCCTGGGAGCCGTCGGAAAAAGCGGTCGGCGGAGCGGCTGCCGGACCGTCGGTTTGGAAATCGGCATACCTTTCGATATAGGCCGCCGCGTCCCTGTCCTCCCCGTTCAGCACCCGGAAGGTATCCACCACCCGCATCATATCCGGGGATAAGGGATTGAGAATCGGCGCGTCCAGCCCCGCGCCGAAGGCGGCGGCCAGATAGACGCTGTTAAGCAGCGGCCGGGCGGGCAGGCCGAAGGAGACGTTGCTGACCCCCAGCACGGTTTTTAGTCCCAACCGGCTTTTGACCAGCTTGATGGCCTTTAAGGTCTCCAGAACCTGGTCCTGTTGGGCCGAGGCGGTGAGCACCAGGCAGTCGATCAGGAGATCCTCCTCCGGGATGCCGTAGGCCTTGGCCGTCTCCCAAATGCGCTTGGCAATGGCGAACCGCTCCTCGGCGGTGGGCGGGATGCCACCCTCGTCCAGGGTCAGCCCCACCACCAGCGCGCCGTACTTTTTGACGATGGGGAAAATCTGCTCCATGCTTTCCTTTTTTCCATTGACCGAGTTGATCACCGGCTTGCCGCAGTAACAGCGGACGCCGGCCTCAATAGCGGCGGGGTCGGAGCTGTCGATTTGCAGGGGCAGAGCGGTAACCCCCTGCACCTCTCTGATAACGCCGGCCAGCATACGGGGCTCGTCCAGCTCGGGCAGGCCAACGTTTATGTCAAGCAGGTCGGCGCCGGCGGCCGTCTGATCGATGGCCTCGCCGATAATGTAATCCATCCGCCCCTCCCGCAGGGCCTCCTTCAGCCGTTTTTTGCCGGTGGGGTTAATCCGCTCGCCGATGACCGAAATCCGGCCGTCCAACACGCGGGCGGTAGTGCCTGAGCAGCAGGCGGTAATCCGCCGGGGCGTTACGGCTACAGGTTTTCGGCCCTCCAGCAGCTCGTGTAAGCGCTTCATGTAGACGGGGGTGGTGCCGCAGCAGCCTCCTACAATGCGCACCCCTGTGTCCAGCATCCGCTCCACGGCGGCGGCGTAGCTTTCAGGGGAGATATCGTAAACCGTTCGGCCGGCTTCCTCCCGGGGCAGACCGGCGTTGGCCTGCACCATCACCGGGATCTTGGCGTATTCCAGCAAAGACTCCACAACCGGCAGCAGCTCGTTGGGTCCCAGGGAACAGTTGACGCCTAAGGCGTCCACCCCCCAGGCGTTTAGGGCGACGGCGGCGGTCAGCGGGTCGGCCCCGATAAAGGTGCGCTGGCCCTCCTCAAAGGTCAGGGTACAGAAAACCGGCAGGTCGGACTGTTCCCTAGCCGCCAGAATGGCCGCCTTAGCCTCGTACAAATCCGAAATGGTCTCGATGAGAATCAGGTCGGCCCCCGCCTCCAGGCCGGCTGTTACCTGTTCGGCATAGAGCTGGTAGGCTTCCTCAAAGGACAGGGTCCCCATAGGCTGGAGCAGCTGACCGGTGGGACCCAGGTCCAAAGCGACGTAGGGCGCGCCGGCGGCCTTGGCACAGGCGATTCCCGCCGAAACCACCTGGTCGACGGTATAGCCGCTGTCTGCAAGCTTTAAAGCGTTGGCCCCGAAGGTGTTGGCCGTAATCACCTGGCAGCCGGCGGCCACATATTCCCTATGAATGTCAGTGACCAGCTCCGGGTCTGACAGATTGAGCAACTCGGGAAGCTGGCCCGGTCCCACCCCTCTTTGCTGGAGCATAGTGCCCATGGCCCCGTCAAAAAGGAGAAAACCCTCCCTCAACTCTTCTAATACAGCGTGGACGCGGGTACTGGAATCCTTCATATATGGGCCTCTTCCTTTCGATAGTAACAGTCGGTCAGCTTACAGTCGGCGCAGTTACGGCCGCAGCCCTGGCGGACGGACGGCCCGGCCGGCGGCCGGTCGGTGATTCCCATGATGGCGGTAACGGATTTGCGGGGCAGTAAAATATCGGTCCGGCTGCAGCACAATCCAATGCGGCGGACGGTGTCAAGAAGAGCGGTAAAGCGGGGCTGAAGTTCTAAGGGCAAATCCCCGTAACCGGGACTGTACCTGCCGGTCAGCCCCTTCCCCTCCCCTTCCGCCTGTTGGCGGAGCGCGGCCTCGGCCTCGTCGCAGACCGATTCGATCAGGGAGGCGGCGCAGGCGTCCAGAATCAGGGAACGGGTCAAATCCACGCTCTCATACCGTTTGATCAGGTTGTCCATATCCACGCCCAGCGTAGCGGCCATGAGCAGGCAGGCCGAACAGCCCGCCAGGTGAGCGGCTATATCCCGGCCTGGCAGGCTAAGGCCGGTTCCGACCAGCTCCAATCCGTCCATCCCCGCCGACAGGTCGAACCGGCGGGAAACCTGCCGGGGCCGGGCGGCGGCCATACACTGCTCCATACAGTCGTCGATCAATGCCGACAGGTCGGCGGGGACGTCCTGTCCCCTATGGCCCAGGTAGCGGAGCGCTTCCGATTTGTCGATAGCGGCCATGGAACTCACCGCCCCTGCCGCAGATTGCGGATATTGCCCTGGGCTATGGCCGGCCGGTTCATGGTATAAATATGCACCCCGTCTACCCCGTGGTCGGCCAAATCACAGAGCTGGCGGCTAGAATATTCGATGCCGGCCCGCACTAAGCTCTCGGGATCGTTCTCGTATTTATTTAGGATGCGGATGATGCTGGCTGGCAGGGACACGCCGCACATAAAAATCATTTTCTGAATCTGGCTGCGGCCCAAAATAGGCATGACCCCGGCCGATATGGGATTTTTCACCCCCATTTTCCGGGCCGTTTCGTAAAAACGGTAGAAAAGCTGATTATCAAAAAAGAGCTGGGAGACGAAAAAGGACGCGCCAGCCTCCTCCTTTTCCAGCATATACCGGGTGCTTTGCTCCAAACCGTCGCAGTCGATATGGCCCTCCGGGTAGGCCGCGGCCCCTATACAAAGGTCGGGGTAACGGGCCTTGATGTGGGCGATCAAATCCTTGGCGTACCGGTAGGGACCGGGAGCGGACGGGGCCGCGTCGGCAGGAAGATCGCCCCGCAGAGCCATGACGTTGGAAAGGCCCCTGTCCGGAAACTGATCCAGCATGCGGGCCGCCGCCTCGGGGTTGGACTGGATGCAGGTCATATGAGGCAGAGCCTCCACACCGTAGCGGTTCTTGATCATGGAGGCGATGTCCAGCGTGACGTCGCTGCCGCCGCTGCCGCCGGCGCTGTAGGTTACGCTGATAAAGTCGGGACGCAGGTCGGTCATGGTCTGGAGGGTATCCAGAAGGCTTTCGGGACCCTTATCCTTTTTAGGTGGGAATATCTCCAGGGAAACCACTGTCTTTTTGGAAGCATATAAATCGCTGATACGCATTGTCTGTCCTTCTTTCCCGCAGCTATATGAAATGAGCGTGCAAAAACGTCGCTATGATATAGATGCATCTACATTTTCCTTTTATTTTACGTCAAAAAGTCTTATTATGCAACTCTTTTATAGGGCGGCAAAGCCAGCCAAAAGCCGGTCTTAGAAAATTATGCAAGAAGGAGTTGACAAAAAATCCGCTCTATGCTACAATAATGAAGCCGCTTTTTGGAGAGATGTCCGAGTGGTTTAAGGAGCTGGTCTTGA
>JAAVYX010000248.1 GCA_022791355.1 Clostridiales bacterium
AGAGGAAATCCGCAGGATTTCCGGGAGGCGCGTCTTTTGCTTACTTTTCTTTGCGCAAAGAAAAGTATGTCGCGCTATTAGATCAAGTATTGGAGAAATATCAAAAGTATGCCTGGCGCGAAACCTCTCTCTAATCTAATATAAGATAGAGAAAATCTGAAGCGAAACCTCTATCTCAGCCAAAAAAGATAAAACAATGCCACCAAAAATCAATAAAGTAAAAAACAAGCCCTGCGCGGCAGGCAAAGGAGGAACCGATATGACGACCACCCTGCTGGTACAAACCGACCGCATTCTGCACAATTTGGAGCTGCTGCAAAAACAGGCCGGCGGCGCGGGCGTGATCCCCAACCTTTCGGCCAACGCCTACGGTCTGGGCGACGTTGAGGTAGGCCAGCTGCTGGCCCGGGAGGGCTGTACCTTTATGGCCGTCTCCCGGCTGGAGGAGGCCGAGCGGCTCTTGAACGCCGTCACAGGTATTCAGATACTGCTCCTCACCCCCTACAGCACCGAGGCCGAGGCCGCCCGCATTGTACAGCGGGATATCATCGCCACCGTCGGCTCCAACGACGGCGCGGTGCTCCTCTCGGGCGTAGCCGGTCAGATGGGCAAAAAGGCCCGCTGCCACCTCCGTTTCGACCTGGGTTCCGGCGCCGCCGGCTATCTGCCCGCCGACGCGGGCAAGGCGGCTCAGGCCGTCAAGTTCCTCCCCCATCTGGCGGTGGACGGGGTCTACGCCCAGATCGACGGGAAAACCGGGGAAAAGCACGCCCGTATGCAGTATGAGGAATTTCAGAGGGTCTTAGCCGACCTTTCCAAGGAAAAAATCCGGGTCGGCATGGCCCATGTGGCCGACGCGGCGGCCGCCCTCCGCTTCCCCTGGGCCAAGCTGGACGCCGTGCGTATGGGTCCCGCCCTCACCGGCCGTCTGACCGTACGGGATAAATGGGGCTTTAAAAAGGTAGGCCGGCTGGTCACCGAAATCGTAGACGTTCGCTGGGTTCCCAAGGGCCGCCATATACAAGGCGGCAAGCTGCGCCGGCCCACCCGGGTGGCCACCCTGCCCGTCGGCCGGGCCGACGGCCTGTTTACAGAGGGCAAATCGGGTATAAAGCTTTTCGGCCGCAAACGCTGCTGCGAGTTCCAGGGCAAGAGGCTGCCGATTTTAGGCCGTCCTGATTACACAAACACCATGGTAGACGTAACCGGCGTGAATTGCGAGGCCGGCGATCAGGTCTCCTTTGAGGTCGACCCCTGCTTTATCGGCAGCGGCCTGCGGCGGGAATATGTCTAGGGCGCCGCTTTGGGAGGCCGTCCGGGACTACGCCCTGGAGGGGACGGCCCGTTTCCATACCCCCGGCCACAGCGGCCGGGCCGGCAGCGCCCTGCCCTCGGCCTTCGCCGGTATTCTCCCCTGCGATCAAACCGAGATTCCGGGGCTGGACAGTCTCTACGAGGCCGGCGGTCCCATAGCCTCCGCGGAAGCCGCCGCCGCCGCCCTCTACGGCGCTTCCCGCACCCTCTTCTCAGCCGGAGGCTGCACCCTGGCCATCCAGACCATGCTCTGTCTGGCTCTGGGGGAGGGCGGCGCGGTGGCCATGGACCGCCGGTCCCACCGTTCGGCCGTGCAGACCTGCGCCCTGCTGGACGCGCGGCCCTACTGGCTCTATCCCGGCGGCGACGGCAGAATCCCTCCCGACTCTGTGGAGGACCTGCTCCGCAACCAGCCGGATATACGGGCCGTATATATCACCAGCCCGGATTATTACGGAAGACTATGCGACCTGCCCGCCATCGTAGCGGTCTGCCGAAAGCGGCGGGTTCCCCTGCTGGTGGACAACGCCCACGGCTCCCATCTGGCCTTTCTCCGGCCCAGCCTCCATCCCCTTGCCTTTGGCGCGGATATGACGGCCGATTCGGCCCACAAAACCCTGCCCGTCCTCACCGGCGGCGCTTTCCTGCATATCGGAAACCCCGCCTTTGCGCCGGGGGCCAAGTCGGCCATGTCCCTTTTCGGCTCCACCAGTCCCGCCTATCCCGTCATGGCCTCTTTGGACCTTTGCCGGGCTTGGCTACAGGAGGAGGGAACGGCGGCCTTCGCCGCCTTGTACGACAGGGTGAAGGATCTGGAGACGGTCTGCGAACAGACCGGCCTGCCGGTTCTGGACAGGGACCTGAGCGGCCTGCGGGATCCCTTACGGCTGACCCTGGAAACCGGCGCGCTGGGCCTATCCGGCCAGACGGCCGAGGCCTACTTTCGGCGGCAGGGCTGTCAGGCCGAGTACGCCGACGGCTCCCGTATCGTCTTTATCCTTACCCCCTTCCATACAGAGACCGAGCTGGACCGGCTGGCCGGCGCGGTCCGCCGTCTGCCCGGCCAGGCGAAAGAAGCGGACGGCTGCCCCATCCGGCCGGTCTTTTCTTCCTTCCCGCAAACCGAGCGTGTCCTTACCCTGCGGCAGGCGGTCTTCCGTCCCGCCGAACTGCTGCCTACAGCGCAAACTCTGGACCGTGTGGCCGCCGAAACGGCCTGTCCCTGTCCCCCCGGCGTTCCGGTGGTCCTCCCGGGAGAAAAAATCACAAAGGAGATCCGGCAGGTCCTCCTTGCCTCTGGTATTTCATCCCTAAAAGTGGTAAAATAATCGCAAAGCGGTTATTTATCAGACGGGATGGCCCGCGCGCGGAGCGCGGGGACGCCAATGATATCATGCTCCGCGCACATGGTATCATGTCCGCGGACAGTTATTCTGTTCAGCGGGACGCCGCATGTTATCGTGCGCAACATATGACAGAACAGCCGCAAAAAGAAATATTCGCTTTGTCTTACGCATAGATTGTAAACGAGAGGGCTCGTCCCTCTCTTTAGGAATTCGGCAGGCCGTCCGCCGCAAGAACGGCGCTATATCTATACGCTTTGCGTAAATTTTCCCGAGGGGCTCGACGCCCCGAATGAAAATCGTATAAATTTTCGTTCGGCCCGTCTAAGCGAATGGCCAAAGGCCATTCGTTGCTTCCCGCAAGGGACGCTCCTCCTTGAGGAGCGCTAGAGGGCCTCACAAAAATTTTGCTTTGCGTCTAGCTATGGAAAAGGAGTACCCTATGAAACTGATTTTCGCCATCGTAGGAAGCGACGATTCCCATGCCGTCTCCACCGCCCTGACCCGTTCGGGCTATTCGGTTACCAAGCTCTCCACCACCGGCGGCTTCCTGAAGGTTGGCAACACCACCTTCCTCATCGGCGTGGAGGAGGACCGGGTGGACGGCGCCATCGATATTCTGTCTAAATACTGCCGCAAGCGCACCCAGGTCATGCCCGACACCTCGGTTTACGGCGGGGAGTTCGCCTCCATGCCCATCGAGGTAACGGTAGGCGGAGCCACCATCTTCGTGGTGGACGTGGACCGCTTTGAAAAGCTGTAAACCTTTTTGTGCTGTTTTAGGGGCAGTTTGAAAAATCGGAATTGCCGTCATATTCTACACATAAGGGGGTCCACTGCGTCAAAAATGCTGGGAATACACAAAGTATTCCCGCGCTTTTTTCCTTG
>JAAVYX010000249.1 GCA_022791355.1 Clostridiales bacterium
CACCACCAACTGTCTGGCGCCTCTGGCCAAGGTTATCAACGATAAGTTCGGCATCGTGGAAGGCCTGATGACCACCGTGCACTCCACCACCGCCACCCAGAAGACCGTGGACGGCCCCTCCGCCAAGGATTGGCGCGGCGGCCGGGCTGCCGCCGGCAACATCATTCCCTCCTCCACCGGCGCCGCCAAGGCCTGCGCCCTGGTTATCCCCGAGGTCAAGGGCAAGCTGACCGGTATGGCTTTCCGCGTTCCCACTCTGGACGTTTCGGTTGTGGACCTGACCGTCCGCACCGAGAAGGCCACCTCCATGGAGGAGATCAACGCCGCTCTGAAGGAGGCCTCCGAGACCTACATGAAGGGCATCCTGGGCTACACCGAGGACGCTGTGGTTTCTTCCGACTTCTATTCCGACAAGCGCACCTCCATCTACGACGCTACCGCCGGCATCGGCCTGAACTCCAACTTCTTCAAGCTGGTTTCCTGGTACGATAACGAGTGGGGCTATTCCAACAAGGTTCTCGACCTGATTAAGCATATGGTTTCGGTCGACAACAAGTAGTTTTTCCTTTTTTTAAACAAAAATCCCCGAGGCTCATCGAGCCCCGGGGATTTTTCATTGTCCGCTTCAGCTAGACAAAATTTCCGCTTCCAGCGAAGGTGAGAAGAAAAAGCTATAGCGACAGGCTTCCCTTCGAATAACGAACTTTTGCAAAGCAATAGTAAAATAAAGAGCGATCCGATGGATATATCCGTTCCGCATACAAACGGATGGCCGCGGGCGATATGTATGATTTTTATCCCGGCCCCTTGCGGGGCTAAGCCGGTAATAGGACTTAGCGCCATCTCCCTCCAAGGGATAATACGCCCAGTAGCCGCCCAAAGGGCGGCCCTCACGGGCGGCCCAAACGAGGGCCGTCGGGGAACTGGCTGCGTTCTCGGATTTGGCGGGCGAAAGCTAGCCGCTCAAAGAACTGCCGTCAGTAGCCGTCCTTTAGGACGGCCGCCAGGTAGCCGCTCGGTAAGCGGCCCGCGTACCCAGATTCGCGCGGCTACCTGGCGGCCGACAGCGAAGACAACGCAGCTCGCGTGGGTTCTCCATCGTAAAACCGTATTTGCCCTTTGGAGGTAGACGGTAGGGCCTGCGCATACCGTCTGTTCATGAGCGGCTTTAATTTCTTAGAATTTTCGGTCTTTTCTGTAAATTTTTGTTCGGCGCGTATATTTTCCTTCCTGCCGAGCAAAAATAGAGGCGATACAGTGCGCGGCCATTCGCCGCGCGGTATTCGTACATCTGCTTATGCCAGTATCGGCCCGCAGGGCTGACGCTGTGCCGGCGGTATACGTTTGCGTGTATTTTGGGGGGCTCTATGCGCGCCGCAGGGTTTGATATTCCGGCTGTTTCGGAGCGTCAGACAAAGGGCCCGCACCGTGAAAAGGGCAAAGGAACTTTGTTCGCGCGCCCTTGGATACCCCATGATTTTTGGAAGGAGTTGAATCATCCATGCTGGACAGAATCTGCTTAATCCTGGTCATCATCGGCGGTCTAAACTGGGGCAGCATCGGTCTTTTCCAGTTTGACCTGGTGGCCTGGCTCTTCGGCGGCCAATCGGCCATCGTCAGCCGCATCATCTATACGCTGGTTGCCCTGGCTTCCATCTGGTGCATCTCCCTGCTCTTCCGGGAGCGGGAAGAGGTTGTGGAATCCTCCAATCAGCATTGACCAAAGGCTGTATTTTTTCGCAAAGCGGGCGCGGCTTATTGCCGCGTCCGTTTTTTCTTGTCAGCCGGGGCCGGACCAGCCCGCCGCGCATTGCAGGAATTTGTTTATGCAGCGAGGCGCAAGCCTTCCGCCTAACTAAAAAATAAAAATCACAGCTTTTCAAGCTTGGCAAAGTTCTGCATAATCTTTTTGACCCCAACCTTATCAAACTGAATCTCCAGCAAGGTATCGTTGCCCATTGAGGTGGTCTTACGGATGACCCCTTCTCCAAAGGCCTTGTGGGCCACCCGGTTCCCAACGGTCAGGGAAGCGGGAGCGGCCGCCGTCCCTGCGGATTTGGACGGGGCCGCCCCGCCGCCCGCCACATGGATGGACTGCATGGAGGCCGCCGCCGGGGTTTTACGGACAAAGCCGCCCCGGCTCCCCGCCGCGCTTCCGGTCCGGCCGAATCCAGCGCCGGATCCGGCGTGAGACCCGCCGTAGCCCGTACCGGCGGGGCCCTTGAAATACCGATCGGCCAGTTCCCCGCCCGAGCCGAAGGGCAGCTCGTCGAGCACGCCGTCCCGGCGGCCGCCCTGCCTGTAGGCGTTGGCAAAGGAGGCGGGGGCTGTCAGGCCGGTGGGATTGGTGCAGGTCTCGGGCACCTCGTTTAAAAAACGGGAGGGCCGGTTACGGCTGGTGGAGCCGTAGAGCATACGGGCGCTGGCCTTGGTGATCACCAGCTCCTGCCGGGCGCGGGTGATACCCACGTAGGCCAGCCGCCGCTCCTCCTCGATCTCCTCCGGACCGCCGTAGATGGACTGGTTGCCGGGGAAGATTCCCTCCTCCATACCGATGAGGAAGACGGTGGGAAACTCCAGCCCTTTAGCCGAATGCAGGGTCATGAGCACCACCCGGTCGTCCTCCTCGTTATAGGAATCGATGTCGGTAATCAGGGAGACCTCCTCCAAAAATCCGGACAGGCTGGGCTCCTCATTCTCCTGCTCATACTGTAAAATACTGGAGGAAAGTTCGTTGACATTGTCGATACGGTCCTTGGCCTCCTCGCCTTGCAGGTGTAAGGCGTTCATGTAGCCGCTCTTGTCCAGGGTCAGCTCTAAAAGCTCGTGAATGGAGCAGTCCTCGGCCGCCTCGATCAGTCCCTCCAGCATGGCGGCGAACTCCATAAGCTTTTTGGCGGCTCTGGAGAGGGCGGGATACTGATCGGCGGTCTTTAAAATCTCGAACATAGAGATGCCAAGACCCTCCGCGATCTGGGCCACGTTGGCCACGGTGGCGTCCCCGATGCCGCGCTTGGGTTCGTTGATGATCCGCCGCATCCGCACCGCGTCGGCAGGGTTGTTGACAACGTTCAGATAGGCGATAACGTCCCGGATTTCCTTGCGCTCGTAGAACCGGAATCCGCCGATGATCTTATAGGGAATGCCCGAACGGACAAAGACGTTTTCCATGGCGTTGGACTGGGCGTTCATCCGGTAGAGGATGGCGTGGTCGGAAAACTTTTTTCCCGCCCGCACATTGTCCAGAATCCGGTCGGCCACGTAACGGGCCTCGTCCTGCTCGTCTGCGGCGGTATGTACGTCGATTTTATCCCCCTCGCCGTTCTCAGTCCAGAGGTTTTTGCCCTTGCGGGCGGTGTTGTGGCCGATGACGGCGTTGGCGGCGTTCAAAATGGTCTGGGTAGAGCGGTAGTTCTGCTCCAGCCGGATGACCTTGGCCTTGGGATACTGCTTTTCAAAGCTTAAAATATTCTCGATGGTGGCCCCCCGGAACCGGTAAATCGACTGGTCGTCGTCCCCCA
>JAAVYX010000250.1 GCA_022791355.1 Clostridiales bacterium
ATTATACCATAGGCGCAAGCCTATGGTATATTTGGCGTCCCCGCCGTCCCCGGCGTGGGGCCATCCGTTGGGTATAACGTCCGCTTTGCGGACATTATACCATAGGCGCAAGCCTATGGTATAATTGGGCATCCCCGCCGTCCCCGGCGTGGGGCCATCCGGTGGGTATAACATCCGCTTTGCGGACATTATACCACATGGATCTTCCCATGACCAGACGATAACAAGGTCATTTTCCAAAAGCCGGCGCGGCTTCCTGCATATTCCACCAGATTTTTTCTTTTTTCCGTTGACCGTGAGGGAAAATCAAAGTACAATAAAAGTTAAGGCTCCCAGGCCGAGACGGTTCGGGGCCGCTTTTTACGTTTTTACCCGCCCGGCAGGCGGATGATTGCCATCTAGATGATTGCCATCTAACAGTACATGTTTTGAAACGGGAGGATATCTATGGGTCGTTTAAAGGGCTTATGTATTGGATTTCTATTGGCCGCCGCGTTGCTGGCCGCAGGCTGTTCTCCCAAGCCGCTGCCCGAGGAGCCGAACGAATCGTGGTCATCATCCCTTTCCCAGACGCTTTCGTCGGACTCCTCCGTGTCCGACGAGGCGACCGCTTCTTCAGACGCCGCCGGAGCCTCGCCCCAAGAACCGCAGACTTCTTCCGCCGCCGATAGTCCTGAAACGGAGGAAAGCGCCGGTCCGCCGTCGCCGCAAAGCCCAAGTCCGCCGCCCAGCGAGAGCCAGAGCGCCGGGGGCGCGGTTTCTCCGCCGGCTACGAATCAGGTGCAGCAGACGGGAGAGATGCGGGCGGTTTGGATTTCCTATTATGAACTGGACGGCCGGGGAAAGGATAAGGGACAGTTTGCAGCCATGGCCGCCGATATGTTCGACCGGGTCAAGTCCATGGGGCTGAATACGGTTGTGGTGCATGTCCGGGCCAATTCGGACGCTTTTTATCCTTCCGCCTACTTTCCCTGGAGCGAGTACGCCGCCGGGGCGCAGGGGCAGGACCCGGGCTACGATCCCCTGTCCATCCTCATCGATACGGCTCACGCCAGAGGACTTGCCTTCCACGCCTGGCTCAACCCATACCGGGTTTCCAATAAGACCGGCGACGTGCAGACTTTAGCCGAAAATAATCCCGCCCGGGTCTACCTGACCGACGGCGATCCGTCCAACGACGACTGGGCGATCAGCTGGGAAAACGGGATTTACTATAATCCCGGCGTGGTGCAGATGCAGAAGCTGATTCTGGACGGGGTGCGGGAACTGCTGGACAACTATTCCCTGGACGGTATCCATTTCGACGACTATTTTTATCCCACCACCGACCCGGCCTTTGACCAGAAAGCCTACGGCGGGTATAAGGACAAGGCGGGGGAAGGGGCCCTTTCTCTGGGGGACTGGCGGCGGGCCAACGTAAACGGCCTGATGCAGGCGGTCTACCGGCTATGCGACAGTAAGGGCGTTCCTTTCGGCGTCAGCCCGTCGGCCCACATCTCGGCCGACGGCAGCGATAAAAACTACAACGAACTCTACGCCGATATCGCCCTCTGGCTGCGCTCGGGCTCCTACGCCCACTACATAACCCCCCAGCTCTATTTTGGGTTCGACTATCCCAACGCCGATTACCGGTTTGACTTTCTGCTGCAAAAGTGGATGTCTCTGCCCAGGGCGGCGGGGGTGCGGCTGTATATCGGCCTGCCGCCCTATAAAATCGGCACGGAGGACGCGGGCAGCGGCGAGTGGCGGGAAAAAACCGACGTGTTAAGCCGGCAGCTGGTCTTGCTGCGCCAGCAGAAGGCCGACGGCTTTATGCTTTATTCCTACGGTTCGGCCGTCAGTACGGCCGAGCTGAATCAGGCGCAGATGAAGGAATTTTTAGATGCTTTAGGTTAGCGGCCGTTGAAAAGGCAGTTTTTATTTTTGCCGTATTTCCTTTCGCGGTTTATAGTTTTATCTTTTTTCCGAGCAGTAGGTTTCGCGCTTTTCTGAATACTCCAACACCTGATCTAATAGCGCGACGTCCTTTTCTTCATGTGAAGAAAAGGATGCTAAAGACGCACGCACGGAAATCCTCTGGAAAGGATTTCCCCTTTGGATTCCCTCCCTATAAACAAGTCCTGTACGCAACACTCTTCCCCGCAGCCGCCGGTTGCTTTCCCCTCGCTTCCCGCAGAAAAAGAGATAATAGTTATCTCGCAACTGCCGGCGGATAAGTGAAACGTACCCAGCTAAAGCTTAGAACAGAGGGGGCGGCAGCGAGTTCATAGGCCAAGTCCTTGTTGCATCCCGCCGGGCTGCCGAGAGGTTCCTTCGTTCCTGCCCGAAAGTAGGAACGACTTTCGGGCTTCCCAGCCCAATGGGCGGCGCGACTTGTTGCATGCCTTGCAGGCCGCGTCGCTATCAGGTCCATGGGGGTAAGACCTTCAATCGGAGGCGTCCGAAAGGATAGTTCTGGAGGCGGCGCAGCCCATAGATGTTCGCAGGCGGTAGCGCTTTTCTCCCCCTTCTTTTGTCGCGGGACAAAAGAAGGGATTTAGAGGAGCAGGGCTATGCCTGGCCGGGATGCCAAACGCTAATAGATCGGATAATGGAGTAATCCCAAAAGGATATCTGGCGCGAAACCTCTACTCCAACCTATCCAAAAAAGAAATTTAAAGCGAAATCTTTCAACTAAGCTAAAATAAAAGCAACAATCGGGGGCCATCCGCTCACTGACATAAATATAAGAATAACGGAAAGCCAAAGAAGGAGACAGATCATGCAGGAAAAGAAAAAAAGAAAACTGCGGGTGTCGGCCATAAAAACGGCCCAAACCGCCGAACATACGGAAGTCGAAGCAGAGCAGACACTTCCCCCAGCGCTTTTAGAGGATGCAACAGCCGCAGAAATTCCTGGACAGGCTGTAGAAGAAACTGTTTTGCCCGAAAACGGCCAAGAAGATAGAGAAGCCTTGCCGGAAGAAGCCGGCGCGATTCCCGACGAGGTCCAGGACGATTCGGCCTGTACCGGCAAAGGGGAGGAAGAAGAAGCCCCGTTACTCGTGTCAGATGAGGAGCCGCCGGCTCCCGTCGGAAAAAAGAGCCGCTTTCGAGCCCGGCTCATCGGCGTATGCGCCCTGGCCGCTTTGGCCCTGACGGCGGGCGGACTGGCCCTTGCGGGCGTTTTCCAGCGGCCGGCCGCCGACCCGGCCGCCGGGACGGTTTCGGGGCCGGGGAGCGGGCGGACCACCCTTGCCGGCAACGACTCGTCGGGTACGGCTCTGCCCGCCGTCACCCGCGCCGACCGGATTATAGGAGCCTGGGTGGCTCCCGGACGGGACTTTTTTACCGAGGGACAGGACGGGGCCCAGGCCGCCGCAGCCTTGGACGCGGCCATAGAGGCCGCCGGGGCCTACGCCTGCAACACCATTCTTCTCCCCGTCAACGACAAAGCTCTTTCGGCCGCCCCAGAGGGAGGCAGCTTTCTGGACCGAGCCGTGACCAAGGCCCACGAGAAGGGGATGGCCCTGTACGCTGTGCAGAATCTGACCGCCGGAAGCGACGGCGGTCAGGCTGACCTCTCCCGCCCCGAGGCGGCGGAAAAGGCGGCAAAGGACGCGGCGACCCTGGCCGCCCGCAAGGGCTTGGACGGCCTGCTGCTGGAGGGGGTGGCCTACGGTCCCGAGGGGGGCTCGTATGCTTCCTATGCGGCTGAGGGAGGCGGCATGGGCTATGAAGCCTACCGTCGGGATCGTCTCACCGCCGCCGTGCGGCAGGTAACTTCAGCCGTAAGGGCCCAAAACGGCAATCTGTATCTGGGCCTGCTGGCCGACCCGGTCTGGGCGACTGGGGCTGAAAAAGAAGAGGGAATCGGACTGGAAGGAGAGCTTCCCCAGTCCTATGCCGCCGGGGCGGACACCCTTTCCTGGCTGCGGGCCGGGTATTTCGACTGGGTCATGGTCCGGGCCACCTCCACCGCCGACGGGCTGACCCCCTTCGGGACCGTGGCCGCTTGGTGGGGAGAGAAGGCGGCCGGCTCCTTCGGCCTCTGCTTCCTCCATCCGGCCGACGCGGCCCGGTCGGCCGCCGTCGGTTACGAGAGCGCCGACCAGATGCTTAGACAGGTCATCGCCTTGCGGGATATTCCCGCCGCAGGCTCGGCCTTCTACACCATGGCCGACCTGACCGGCGATACCACCGGCGGCGCGGCCGTCCTGCAAAAGTACCTCACCGGCCAGCTGCCGGAAGGATATGAGCCGGCCGACCTACGCATCAGCAGCCCGGCCAAGCAGAATCTCACTACCCACGAGTCCAGCATCGGATTTGTGGGAGCCTCCGACCCCCAGTTCCCCATTACCCTGAACGGTCAGGCGGTGGAGCGGACCGAGGCGGGCTATTTTTCCTTACAGCTGGATTTGCAGTTAGGGGCCAACACCTTTACCTTCCAGCACAAGGGGCAGACCCTTACCTATACTGTCACCTATAAGCAGATTCTGCTCAAGGAGGTGGCCCCGGCGGGGAACCTTACTCTGGACGCCGGTTCGGTCATCATGGTCAAGGCCGTGGCCCGACGGGGCAGTACGGTCACCGCCCGGCTGGGGGACGCCTCCATTACTCTGGAACCCCAGGGCGGCGACAACCAGGAGGACGCGGCCAGCGCCTCGGCCGACTTTATTACCTATCTGGGCTCCTTCTCCATGCCGGCCGATTTGACCAAGGATACCCGCATCGGCACGGTTTCCTTTCAAGCCTCCTACAACGGCCAGTCCGAGAGCATGTCGGGCGGCCGGATCACCGTGCGGGCGGGCATAACCGACGACCCCGGCCTGCCTCCCTTCAGCGCAAACGGGGACGGCAGCGAAAACTATATCAACGTGGGGACCGGTCTCATCGCCGAGGTTTCCTCCTACCAGATCGAGACCTTCGACGGCAATATCATCGACGACCGCTCCCGACCCACCAACAACTACCTGCCCGCCGGCACGGTGGATTACTGTTCCCGCTCCACCGTCATGGACGCGGGGTCGGGCTATACCTACCGGGTGCTGCGGTACGGCAAGCGGGTATATACCAAGAGCAAGGAGAAGGGGGACAATGTCAAGGTCTACGAGGGCAGCCTGCCCGAAACCAATAATGTGACGGCGGCGGGCGTGTCCCAAGACAGCCGCTTTCTCACCATGGCCTTCGACGTGGACTGGAAGGCCCCCTTCCGCTTCAAGCTGGCCCCCCAGGGGTACAAGGAGCCCTATCCGGCCCGGGGCGCGCCCAACTATTCCATCTCCTCGCCCACCTTCGACCATGTGGATATCACCTTCTGCTACGCCGGTACGGCCCAGGGCAAGGTCGACCTGCCCGACGGTAATCCGGTTTTCTCCGGGGCCGAGTGGATCAAAAACGAGGCCGACTACACCCTGCGGCTCTATTTGAAGAAGGCCGGGGCCTTCTACGGCTGGAACGCCGAGTATAACGGGCAGGGCCAGCTGGTCTTCAGCTTTTTGAAGCCGGTGCAGTTAGGGGCGGCCGACAACGCCTACGGCGTATCCCTGAACGGGGTCAAGATTGTGCTGGATCCGGGCCACGGCGGCTCGGATCCCGGCGCGGTGGGATCCGACCCCCGGTATACCGAGGCGGCTCTCAACAGTATCCTCACCTATAAGGTCCGGGACCGTCTGACGGCTCTAGGGGCCCAGGTGACCCTCACCAAAAACGACAGCGACCGGGTGGGACTGGATCCCCGGGTGCGAACGGTGAAATCGGTAAAGCCCGACCTGTTCGTCTCCTTCCACCGCAACTCCAGTACCTCCACTAGAACCCAGGGCTATGAAAGCTACTATTTCAACGCCTTTTCCGAACCTCTTTCCCGGGCGGTTTATAACCGGAATGCTGGTCTTTATCTGGATCAGCGAGGGAACAAGTGGGGCAACTTCTACGTTATGCGGGTGTCCGACTGTCCCGCCATTCTCACCGAGAACGGCTTTGTCAGCAACGCCGACGAGTACAGTCTGCTGGTGGCCGACGCCTTCAACGACCGGGCGGCCGACGCCACGGTACAGGGGATAGTGGATTATTTAAAAAGCATTCAGTATTAAGTTTTTTGGTTTTTGATGTTTTGGGAAAGTAAGGGAAGTTTCGCGGCAGGCTCGATTGTTCCTTTGCCTTTGTTTAGTTTATTGGGAGGTTTCGCGTCAGGTTATCCTTTTCTTATTTATAAGCGAGCGGGATATTTCGCGCCAGATAAACTTTTTTCTTTCTCCACTAACTTGATCGCAAGGCGCGCCGTCCTTTTCTTTGCGCGAAGAAAGGGACGGCGCGCCCCTCGGAAATCCTATACGCTTTGCGTAAATTTTCGTTCGTCCCATCATGAATGACCAAAGGACGTTCTGGCGTCCCGGTGCTAAAGCACCTTTACCCGGCGCTCACGCGCCTCTACATTGCTTCCTGCAAGGGACGCCTTGTAGAGGTCTGGCCAACGGCCAGACTGGGAACGCCAGACCGGAACACGGGAAAGCAAGACGCTAGAGGGCCTTGCAAAAATAAACGCTTCGCGTATGGATTTCCTCTAAACCCTTTCGACTGGGTCAAGAGGAAAACGGAAGGCTTTCCGCGGGGACACCCTTCCCGGCCGACACGGGCTCTGCCCTCTAGACTCCCGCCCTATGGGGGTACCTCCCTGCGCCTCTGTCCTTTACTTTACCCGCTTCCCCTCAGCCGCTGGATGCTACGCTTCCCGCTGGCTGTTACTAACAGTTTCTTCCCACTGCTGGCGAATCTGTGATTCCTTATATTCTCATAGCTCTGATCTGGCTTGGCGGAGGATTTGGATAGAGGGGCTAATCTCCTTTTTCTCTTCCCTCAGTCCTTCCATGTCTGGATTGCTTTCCTCTTGCTTCCCACAATACGGCGCTGTCCGGCTGGTATTGGGTATAGGCGGGAGCCTCAAAAGCGTCTCCTTCGGCCGGACCGTCCGCTCCAATATCCAGTTATACAGGCCGCTTTGGGCAGGGCTTTCCGGTAATCGGGCGTGGTATACTGATTCACTGATTCGGATAAAAGGAAAAGGCAACCTTAAAGGTTGCCTTAACGGTGTTGTTGTCTAGAATGGTCCGGTCGGTATACGACTGTAAAAGCAAATTGGTTTATTCCGCATTTTTCAGTTTCAGCACATGCCTTTTCAGCATTTTCATCCGCTTTGCCGTGTATTTCTGCGCGGCCGGAAGCGGAAATCCGGCCGCGAGAGAAGCGTCAATACTGGCCCTGCCGCTCGCCGCCAAAAAGGTTGCCGACAAAGCCGCCGTTTCGCCGTTTTTTCCGGCGAACTCTGGGAGGCTCAAAGGAAACCAGAATACTGTCCTGCCCGATAACCTCTATATTCTCCCAAGGAATAATGCAGTCCTCTTCCCTGCCCAGCAAACCGAAGCAGCGCCGGCGGCCGAAGACCACAATAGAACAGAGCTTTCCAGAGCAGGTGTCTACTTCCACGTCGCAGACAAAGCCTAAAATGGTGCCGTCCTTGATGCAGACCACCTGTTTATCCTTCATTTCAACGATGCGGCAGCACATATACTTATCCACCTTTCCTAGCATACCCAAAAGTTCTATCTCACCAACCTATAGTATGCCCGGATTTGGATAATATTTCCTAATTTAACTTCTTTTTTGTAAAAAAGGCCGCTCCATAAAAAACGAAAGGCGCGGCGCATGTCCAAACAGCCGTATTTCCGACCTTGCCAAGCGACATAATATGCTGCATCTCTCAATGCGCCGCAAACAGATTTATA
This sequence comes from Clostridiales bacterium, assembly GCA_022791355.1. GTDB lineage: Bacteria > Bacillota > Clostridia > Oscillospirales > Acutalibacteraceae > Howiella. The sequence goes on from JAAVYX010000250.1 coordinate 7,760, forward strand.
ACGACCCAGACACGCCGGCTGCGAAAAGCGGCGGAGGCCCGCTGGCTTCCCGGCCGTTTAAAAATCATCCTCATCCGGCATGGGGACGGCGGGGACAAAAACGCGGTGCGGCTTCCCCCTTTGCCTGCACTGGTCGATGACAAAGTAAGCGCCTCTGGAACGACCGTCCCAAAAAATCAGGACCTGATCGCTGTATGCAATAATCTGCATATTTCGCTTTAAGGGCGCGCTGCGGCCAAAGGCGGCGTAATCGGGCAGAAACTCGGTCAAAGGTATTCCCTGCTCCCTTGCATACTCCCTGACGCTGGTATCCACGCCCCTGGCCCCGCCAGATACAAGCTCGGTGGTCTCAGGCGGCAAATAAAGCTGTAAATCCCGCACCCGCAAGGTGCGCGATCCCACTACCGCAACCTTCATATAGCAAATGCTCCCTCAAAATACAATCATTATGGGGATTATATCCCCTTAATAAATTAGATTATAACCCCCATACTATAAATTGTCAAGGGGGATTGTAACATGATTGTATTTGATAGGCTATGGGAAACCATGGCGAAAAAGGGCGTGTCCACATATCATTTGAGAGAAAAGTGCGGGATTGACAGCAAGACCATCCGGCGGCTGAAAGCAAATGAAAATGTGGAAACCAAAACGCTGGATAAGCTTTGCGCTGTTTTATCGTGCAGGCTGGGGGACATTGCCGAATATCGACAGGATAACTTATAATTTTTGATTCTGTTTTAGTACGGGGGGCCGCCGCAGACCTAACTCCAAACATTCTATTACTTGTGAAGGAGATAAAGAAATGACAATCGACGAGGCGGTAAGGCAAAGAATCTTGACCCTCTGTAAGGAAAGACAGATAACCCTTAATAAGCTTGGCGCCCTGTCCGGCGTTACACAATCCACGATCAGCAATATTTTGGGCCGAAATCAAAGCGTAAAGGCATCCACGATACAAAAGCTGTGCGATGGGCTGGAAATCACCATTTTGGATTTTTTCGGAGCAGATATGTTTCGGCACATTGAGCAGGAGATCCAATAAAAGGATGATACCATCGATTGACAGGGGCTAATACGCCCAGCGAAGTTTTATACCTTGTCAATAGATGGTAAATATGTTATATAGAGAAAAAAGCGGTGAGCGGATGGAAATGAGGGTCATTCTTTTACAATTAAGGACAGAGCGGAATATCATCCAGTCTGTGTTTGCGGAAACTATCAATGTTGATCCTTCCATGATTTCAAAATACGAGAAGGGCGCAAATTACCCGGATTATTCCACGCTTATAAAAATCGCCGACTTCTATGATGTCAACCTAGACTATCTTCTGGGCCGCACAGAAATAAAAACTTCCATGCGCGCTTGGAGGGCAAGCTGAAAACCAGAAGCGGCATGGCGTCTATCGACGCGCCGTTCCGCCTGAGCGACGCGGATAAGGAGATCGCCGGCCTGATGCTCCACTCCCTGCTGCAAAAACAGGAGCCCCGCAGAAAATAGTCCGGACAAAAATACAGTTTTACAGACCGGGCGGAACCCTTTACAAAGAACGATTTTTGTGGTAGACTATCTAGACAGGAATTTTTGATAAGGGGCGTGTGTAACAATGGCAGAAAGTAAGAAGCCTGCGTTTTTAACCTATAAAGGTAAGCCGCTGGTCCGTAACGGCAACACCGTGTACTATGGCAATATGTCGGACAAATACGTGGTGATGCTCCAAATCATGAGCACCAAACAAACGGGCGGCATGGAGGTGGCCGACAAGGTAGTCGTCCAGCTCATGTATACCGACCCCGACCTGCGCACCCGCGACCGAGTAGTCAAAAAAAGCGAGAAGCAGGGCCTCTACAACGCCATGGACATCGGCTCCATCTGGCTGGAACGCGCCCTCAACGAGTAAACGACACGTTTTAAGCAGTTAACGGCAAAGGCGGCCTGTATCCACATAGATACAGGCCGCCTTTTTATATTGACCATCTAAAATGAATAATTAATAATTCAGAGAATCAGCAGCTTGCGCCGCCGGACAATACCGCTCCCCTTTTTTAGATTTGCCATACATAATAGTTATATGGCAGTCAACGGGAGGCGGAAGGGAAAAGAACCGAAATTGCGAACTGAATAGCTCGGTAGGGCGGGAGTCCAGGGGGAAACCCGGTCGAAAGGATTTCCGGGAGCGCGCTTTTCTCCCCCTTCTTTTGCGGCGCGCCGTTAGAGCAGGTAATGGAGTAATAAAAAAAGTATATCTGGCACGAAACATCCCTCTAAGTTAAAAAAGATAAACTTTTATGCTATTAAATAATAAACATGAAATCAAAAAACCTCACGCGCAGCATGTATCCCCTATCCCCCCGCTCTCTCAAAATCCCGAAAGGTCACCTGTAAATCCAGGGCCGGCACCGTCAGACTGGCGGGATAACCGTCGGAGGAAAAGGTCAGGGTGTAGTCCCCGGAATCGCTGCCCCCTTCCAGCACATAGCCCCCTTTATCCGATCCGTCCATAAGCTGGCCGGCCGCTCCCTGTAGGGCGTTGCGCACGGCCTCGGCAAAGGCCGTATCGGGCAGGCCGGAACCGTCCAGCCGCCGTTCGATGCCAAGGTAGGAGAGATTAAAGCCCTCCCCGTCCCAGTTCATGGTCAGACCGTCCAGCAGGGCCGGCTGGCTCAACTTGGCCGTGAAGCCGCCCCCACCGGGACAGGTCAGGTCGCATACGTAATGCTGGCCGCTGTAGTCCAGCTCGGCCGTACAGCGGAAGCCCTCGGTCACCGGGTCGCTCTGCCGGGTCTGGGTCTGGCAGCCGGCCGCAAACAGCAGCGCCGCGGCCAGCCCTATGACGGCCAGCCGCCGCGCCCAGCTTCCGGCCGGTTTCCTTTTGCCCTCGTTTTCAACCCTCTTGGCCCCAAAAATCAAATCAATCACCCGCCGTTTCAAATTCTTGAAACAGCAAAGGCAGCTCCTTTATCATATCGGTGGGCAGCATTCCCCGCTGGGACAGCTTCGCCGCCGTCCGGTCGCCGCAGAGGCCGTGGAGGTATACCCCGGCCTCTGCCGCCTGGCCGGCGGACAGACCCTGCGCTAAAAGAGAGAGGATCATGCCGGCCAGCATGTCGCCGCTGCCGCCGGTAGCCATGCCTGGGTTGCCGGTCAGGTTGACCTTCACCCGCCCTCTGGGACCGGCCACAACCGTCCCCGCTCCCTTGAGCACCAGCGTAACGCCGTATTCCGCCGCAAACTGCCGGGCGCATTCGACCCGGTTTTTCTGTACGTCGGCCACCGTGGACCCGGTCAGGCGGGCCATCTCCCCCGGATGGGGGGTGAGGATCAAAGGCGCCTTTGCCTGTTTAAGAATATCTATGCGCCGCCGGGCGGGATTTATACCCCTCCCATCCCAGCCGGCCAGAATATTCAATGCGTCGGCGTCCAGCACCATGGGACGCGGACAGGTGCGGATGAGCGCCTCGCACAGCCAGTCCAAATCCATTCCCCGGCCCCAGCCGCAGCCCAGCAAAAGGGCGTCGGCCTCCCCGGCCAGGGCCAGCAGCTTCCGGCGGGCGGCCAGGGACAGGGTCCCGTCGGCCGTCTCGTCCAGGGGGGAGAATACGGCCTCCCGCAGACCGGCGGCCAGGATGGGGTAAATGCTTTTGGGTACGGCCAGACGCACCAGTCCCGCCCCGGTGCGCAGGGCCGCCTCGGCCGCCATGGCCGCGGCCCCGGCCATCCCGTAGGAGCCACAGACGGCCAGGGCCTTGCCGAAGTCCCCCTTATTGGCCTCCTGGGCCCGGGGCCGGAGCAGGCCCTTGACGTAAGAGCGGTCGATGGATTCCATCACCGATGGAATGGAATCCACAGCCTCGGCGGGCATCCCGATGGAAACGGCCGTAACCCGGCCGCAGCAGCCCGCCGCCGGCGGTGTGATGTGGCAGGGCTTGAGGGCGGTAAAGCTGACGGTCAGCCCGGCCTCCACGCAGGCCCCCTCCACCCGGCCGCTGTCGCATTCGGCCCCGCTGGGCAGGTCCAAGGAAACGACCTTGCCGGGAGCCAGATTGATATACTGGATAATCTCGGCCGCTTTCCCCTCGGCCGCCCCATGAAAGCCAGTGCCAAAGATGGCGTCCACAATGGTATCGGCCTTTTTGAGCAGAAGAATGGCGTCCTGGTCGGCGTCGGCAAAGTTTACAATGCGGATGCCGTAGTCGGCGCAGCGGGTGTACATCTCCATGGCGTTGGCGGTTTTGGGCCCTCCCTCGGCCTGGATGACGGCCACCGCCGCCCCCGCCTCCCGCAGCTTGCGGGCGACCACGTAGCCGTCGCCCCCGTTGTTGCCGCTGCCGCAGACCACGACGAACCGTTTGCCCGCCGTCTCGTAGGCGTCCCGTATGGCCCGGAAGGCCGCCGAGCCGGCGTTTTCCATCAGCCGCAGCCAGCTCATGCCCAGCTCCACCGACCGTTCCTCAGCCAGCCGCACCTGCTCCTTGGTAAAGAATCGCATATCCATCATCCTTTCTTCAGGCCGCTTTGATTTGATTTCGCCTGCGCAAAACCGCCCGGGACGGGCGGTTATTTCTGCCGTTGCACGGCAGAATTTTGTTTTTACTTTATATTTTTAGCTTAGAAGGAGGTTTCGCGCCAAATTCGCTTTTATTTTTTCTTAGTAAGTGAGAGGTTTCGCGCCAGATATCCTTTTGTTTGTTTTGGCCTAGATGGAGGTTTCGCGCTAAATTTCCTTTTGTTGTTACTCCAAAACCTGGTCTAGTAGCGTCTGGCGTCCCGGCGCTAAAGCGCCTCTAGACCCCTTCTTTTGCCCCGCGACAAAAGAAGGGGGAGAAAAGCGC
>JAAVYX010000251.1 GCA_022791355.1 Clostridiales bacterium
CCGCCGACGTGGAGGCCCTGCTGGCCTGCACCATGCAGAACGGTCAGACTGTGCAGGAGTCCCTCAATGAGAAGATTCAGACCATTGGCGAGAACATCAAGGTCCGCCGGTTCGAGCGATATGAAGGCGTCGTGGCCACTTATGTGCACGGCGGCGGCCGTATCGGCGTCATGGTCAAGTTTGATACGACCGACGGTGTAGCCGCCAACGATACCTTTAAGGCCATGGCCAAGGATATCGCCATGCAGGTGGCGGCCGCCAATCCCTCTTACCTGGACGAGGCTTCCGTACCCGCCGAGGTGCTGGAGAAGGAGAAGCACATTCTCACCGAGCAGGTGCTGGCCGAGGGCAAGCCCGCCCAGATCGCCGACAAGATCGTGGCCGGCAAGATCGGCAAGTACTTTAAGGAGAACTGCCTGGTGGATCAGGCCTACATCAAGGACGGCGATCTGAGCGTTTCCAAGTTTGTGCAGAATACCGCCAAGGAGCTGGGCGGCGATATCAAGATCGTCTCCTTTGTCCGCTTTGAGAAGGGCGAGGGCCTGCAGAAGCGGGAGGACAACTTTGCCGACGAAGTAGCCGGCATGATTAAATAAGAATCCGTTCAGGCGATTGGCGGACCTGCGCTGCATGTTCGCAATGAATAAGAGCCGCGGCAGTCTTGCTGACTTTGCAGACCGCCGCGGCTTTTTTGCGCCGCTGACACAATTGGAAGCTTTTACCCGCTTTCCAATTGACTTTGGAGGCGGATTCATGTAAAATAAGAATCAAATCCTGCCCCTGCTCCATCGTCCTTTGGCCGTCCGGCATAAGGATTGTGGAACCTGTCTGCCCGCGGTTGTCTTTTTCGATTTATAGTTGGCGCAGTTGAAAAGAATCCATAGGATTCTTTTCAACACAGCGCCGTTTTGCGGCGCTGTGGGCCGCAAAACGGCCGTTTGTGCCAAACTTCATAGGAAACACATACGCGCTTTGCGCGTCAGTGGGCGCGCCCGCTGATTGAAAAGGCATGTTTGCGCCTTTTCAACTGTGTCGGCTATATTGAATGGGCTATGGGCGGTTTTCTTGCACGCGGGGGTAAAATAAACGGGGAGGTGCAGGCCTTATGAAGCCTGTCTATAAGCGTATCCTGCTGAAGATCAGCGGCGAGGCCCTGGCCGGCGAGCAGGGGTTTGGCCTGGATTTCGATACGGTGGTGCGTATCTGCGAAAGCGTGAGAAAATGCGCTGATATGGGCGTGGAAATCGGTATTGTGGTAGGCGGCGGCAATTTCTGGCGGGGCCGGTCCCACGATAAGATGGACCGGGCTCGAGCCGACCATATGGGTATGCTGGCCACCGTTATTAACTCCTTGGCCCTGGCGGACGGTTTAGAGCAGCTGGGTGTGCCCGTGCGGGTGCAGACCGGCATCGCCATGCAGGAGATTGCCGAGCCCTATATCCGCAACAAGGCGGTGCGGCATATGGAAAAGGGCCGGGTGGTCGTCTTCGGCTGCGGCACCGGCAATCCCTTCTTCTCCACCGATACGGCGGCGGCCCTGCGGGCGGCCGAGATCGACGCGGATATCATCTTTAAGGCCACCAATGTGGACGGGGTTTACGACAGCGATCCCAAGAAGAATCCCAACGCGAAAAAGTTCGACACCCTTTCCTATCTGGATGTGCTCAACAACGGCTTACAGGTCATGGATTCCACGGCCGCATCCCTGTGTATGGACAACAATATTTCTATTCTGGTTTTCAATCTCAACGACCCGGATAACATTGTCCGCGCGGCCGCCGGCGAACAGGCGGGCACCATCGTAAAATAGGGCGAGGGGCTGCCGGGAAAGGCCCAGAGCCGTTTTTTCGCAGCGGAGAGACGGCGGCAAAAAGCCGGGGTATATATAGGTTCCCGCGCTTTTCCCCGCTTCCATCCGCTTGTCTGGAAAATCCGGCCTTTTTCTATTGTTAAATATGCTCTGGAGGTTAAATAAAAGGAGGCATTTATCATGGATCAGCTGCTGAAAAAAACCGAGGAACGTATGGAAAAATCCCTGCAGGCTCTGGACCGGGAGTTCGGTTCGGTCCGGGCCGGCCGGGCCAATCCTTCCATTTTAGATAAGGTCGTGGTGGACTATTACGGCGCGCCCACCCCTGTAAACCAGATGGCCGCCGTTTCGGTGCCGGAGGCCCGGATGCTCCAGATCCAGCCCTGGGACGCGTCTACCCTCAAGGATATTGAGAAGGCGATTCAGGCGGCCGATATCGGCATCAATCCGCAGAACGACGGCCGGCTTATCCGGCTGGTCTTCCCAGCCCTGACCGAGGAGCGCCGTAAGGAGCTGGTCAAGGATATCCACAAAATGTCCGAAGAGGGCAAGGTGGCCGTCCGTTCGGTCCGGCGGGACGCGATTGAGAAGTTCAAGGCCATGAAGAAGGAGGGCGAGATCACCGAGGACGATCTGGCCGCTTCCGAAAAGGACGTGCAGAACCTGACCGACAAGTACTGCAAGGAAATCGATACGCTGACCGCCGCCAAGGAAAAGGAGATCATGGAGATCTAAAAACGGTGGTTTCCGGCCCGCAGGACGGCATGGAAAGCGGCTGACCTGCCCTTTCCGTACCCCGGCGGGCCTTTGCCTTTTGAGCGCAACTCTGGTCCCGCGCCTGTTTTGCGCGGGACGCGAAAGTGTGATAAAACATGTCTAAGTCCGGCAAAGGCGGGGGAGAGCTGCGGCTTCCCCAGCACATCGCCATTATTATGGACGGCAACGGCCGCTGGGCCAAGCGCCGTCTCCTGCCCCGTTCGGCCGGCCACCGGTCGGGAGCCAAAACCTTTCAGAATATCGCTCGGTACGCCAATCAGATCGGTATCCGGTATATGACCGTTTATGCCTTTTCCACCGAGAACTGGAAGCGTCCCCAGGAGGAAATCGACAATCTGATGAACCTTTTGCGGGATTATTTAAAGGATGCGAAAAACTTTCAGGCCGAGAATATCCAGATGCAGTTTATCGGGGATTTGACCGTTCTGCCAGCCGACATGCAGGCGCTCATCCGAAGGGACGAGGCCCTCTCGGCCGACGCTACGGGCATGCACTTGAATATAGCCGTTAACTACGGCGGCCGGGACGAGATCGTCCAGGCCGTTCGGCGGCTGGCCGCCGAGGTGAAGGCCGGGGCCCTGGAGCCTTCGGACATCGATCAGGAGACCCTTTCCGCCCGGCTGTATACTGCCGGGCAGCCCGATCCCGACCTGATTATCCGGCCCAGCGGCGAATACCGTCTGTCCAACTATCTGATCTGGCAGTCGGCCTATGCGGAATTCTGGTTTTCGGATATTTTGTGGCCGGATTTTAAGCCCAAGCATCTCATGCAGGCCATCGAGGCCTTCGGCGGCCGGGACCGCCGGTTCGGCGGCGTGTAAGCGCCTGGCCGGGTAAGTATTATATTTGTCCGGTCCGGCGGGACGCTGTATGTTTTGCATAGGTTTTTCCTATACTACCATCAATTGACAAGGGACAATACGGTTTTACAGGGAGGGCATGCGGCCTTGTCTTGGTTACCGGCCGCAAGGCGGCCGAGCTTTGCTTGGCTATGTGGGCTGCTCTAACGAACAACTGCTGCTTCGGACCTAAAGGACGATTTACGAACGGCCGCTCTCGTAAGCTGCTGTCGGCCAAGGTGCTTTTTCTCTCGTAAAACGCCGGGGGCTCCGGCGGCGAGATCAAATGGAGGCTAGCTATGGTCCGCCAAATTCAAGAACGCCGCTAATTCCCCGCCCTAAATGGCCCCGTGCGGGCCGCTCTAGAGGGCGGCTGCTGGGCGTATGGGGCCCTTGAAGATGGATGGTAGAATACACATACGCCCGAGCATGGCGGCGTAAAGGATGGTTGTATGAAAAAGCGTATCATTACGGCGGCCGTCGGCCTGGCCGTTTTGGCGGTGGTCCTCTTTTGGCGGAACACCTATCTGGTGGACGTCTGCATCACCCTTCTCAACCTGCTGGCGGTTTTTGAGATGCTGCGGGCGACCCGTTATGTGACCTGGTGGCCTCATCTGGCCATCTGCGCGGTTTACACCGTGGGCGCGCCCTTTTTGTATCAGAATCCGGCCGTGTCGGGAAAGATGACCGCCCTGAGCATCCTCTTCGGAATGCTGCTGTTCTGCTTTGCGCTGCTTCGGCACAGGGAGGTGCGTCCCAGTCAGGTCGCCATCGCCTTTACCTTTACCACTCTGTTAACCTACGCTTTCAATGTCATCATTATGCTGCTTAAGGGTCCCAACGGCCTGTTTTATTTCGCCCTGGCCTGCAACGCGGCCTGGGTTACCGACGCGGGGGCTTATTTTGTGGGTGTCTTCTTCGGCAAGCATAAAATGGCGCCTGAAATCAGTCCCAAAAAGACGGTGGAAGGCGCGATAGGCGGTATCGCGGTAAGCTTTGCCGTCTCGATTCTGATTTGCTTTGCCTATCAGTTCTTCTTCTTGAAGGATGGGGGCGTGGTCTCCTACCTGCCGGCGATGATCGTCACCCCGCTGCTTTCTCTGGCCGGTATGCTGGGGGATTTGGCCGCCTCCTATATCAAGCGGGACTGTAAGCTCAAGGATTTCGGTAACCTGATGCCCGGCCACGGCGGGGTTATGGACCGGTTCGACAGCTTTGTGGTCACAGCGCCTCTGCTCTATGTGGCGCTGCATCACATTGCTTTTATCGTATGATCGTTGATAGCTGTTATGATATGGGTGACAGCCGCAGGCCTTATGCATCCGGCCGAAAAATTTGCCGGGGCCGGTGCGCAACGGCGGTCCATGGGACCGGCCGCTCACAGAAGCCCTTTAAACACGGATAAAATAAGAGTGAAAGCGACTTACCCCATACATGCATAAACAACAGGCAGGTGAATAAAATTTGGATAGAACCATTTCCATTCTGGGCTCCACCGGCTCTATCGGCCGGCAGGCGCTGGACGTGGTCCGCGCCCAGGGCTGGCGGGTCTGCGCCCTGACGGCCTGGGGCAACATAGAGCTGCTGGAAGAGCAAATCCGGGAATTCCGTCCCGCTCTGGCTGTGGTCGTAAAGGAAGAGGCGGCCGAAACCCTGCGCATTCGGACGGCCGACACCTCTACCAAGATACTGAGCGGCCCCGCGGCCCTTTGCGAGGCGGCGGTTCTGCCGGAGGCCGAGACGGCGCTCAACGCCGTGGTGGGAATTGCCGGACTGCAGCCCACCCTGGCCGCAATTGAGGCGGGCAAGACGGTGGCTCTGGCCAACAAGGAAACGTTGGTGGCCGGGGGCGAGCTGGTCATGGCCAAAGCGGCCGAAAAAAAGGTTCCCATCCTGCCGGTGGACAGCGAACATTCGGCCATCTTCCAGTGTTTGCAGGGCCAGCCCCGGCGGTCGCTGGAAAAAATCCTGCTGACCGCGTCGGGCGGTCCCTTTTTCGGGTATACCAAAGAGGCCTTGAGACGGGTGAAGCCGGCCGACGCCCTACGGCACCCCAACTGGTCCATGGGGGCCAAGATCACGGTCGACTCGGCCACCATGATGAATAAGGGACTGGAGGTCATCGAGGCCTGCCATCTGTTCGGCGTGGGGCCGGACGATGTGGAAATCGTCGTCCATCGGGAGAGTATTATCCATTCCGGCGTGGCCTTTTCCGACGGGGCGGTGATTGCCCAGCTGGGCGCGCCCGATATGCGGCTGCCCATCCAGTACGCTCTGACCTATCCCGACCGGCTGCCCTGTCCGGGCAAGGGGCTGTCCCTGACCGATATTGGAAAACTGACCTTTTATAAGCCTGATTTGGATACCTTTGCTTGTCTGGCGGCCTGTCTGGAAGCGGCCCGGGCGGGCGGACTACGACCGGCGGCGGCCAACGGGGCCAACGAGGAAGCTGTGGCCCTGTTTTTACGGGAGAAAATCAGTTTTTTGCAGATCGGGGAACTGGTGGCCCAGGCGGCCGCCCGGCAGAAGGCCGTCCCCGCCGCCTGCTTGGAGGCGGTTTTGGAGGCCGACCGGGCGGCCCGGGAATTTGTCCGTCAGGCGGCAAGGTAGAATGGTTTTCGCGGCCGCCCGGGGGAAGGGTATGGCCCTCCCGAGAGGGGGCATAGGCCTGTCGGCCCGGGACCTGTCCTGCTGCCGGCGCTGCCGGAAGAGCGTCGTACCGGCGGGACGCAAGAGGCGGACGGGGGTATGTGCGGCAGGCTGCAAAGCGGCCGGCGGGGCGTTCGGCTTGCAGCTTTCGGTAAAACCGTATGGGCCTTCCGGGTGGGCGGCCCTTTGACTTCAATTTGATAAGGAACAGGTGATTGCTATCGCGCCGCAGATTCTCTCCATCGCTTCGGTATGGGGTAAGGTTTGGCCCATCCTGGTGGCCATTTTCGTTTTTCTTTTCATGATCTTTATCCATGAGCTGGGGCATTTTCTGGCAGCCAAGCTCATGGGGGTGCGGGTGAACAAATTCGCCATCGGCTTCGGTCCCGTCTTGCTTCGCTGGGGCAAGGGAGAGACCGAGTATTCCCTGCGTCTGCTGCCCCTTGGCGGCTTCTGCGCCATGGAAGGGGAGGACGAGGAAAGCGCCGACCAGAGGGCCTTCTGTAACAAAAAGCCTTGGCGCAGATTTATCATCACGGCGGCCGGGGCCTTTTTCAATATCCTTTTGGGCTTTATCATTATGATGATAATCCTGATTCCGCAAAAGCAGTTCGGCGTGCCCAAGATCGCCCAGTTTCAGGAAAACGCCGTGAGCCAGCAAAGCGGATTGCAGGTGGGGGACGAGTTCATCAAGGTAAACGGACGGCGGATTTTGACCACCTATGATTTGAGCTATACCTTTTCCAACATTCCGGCCGACGGCAAGGTGGATCTGGTGGTCAAACGGGATGGAAAGAAGCTGGAGCTGTCCGGCGTGACCTTTGCCACCGAGGAAATCCAGGGGGTCAACGTGGTCTCCATCGACTTTTGGATCGAGGGAGTAAAGAAAACCCCTTTAAACTTTCTAAGCGAGGCCTTCCGCAACACCCTTTCCTATGGACGGATCGTCTGGTGGTCGCTGCTGGACCTGATCACCGGTAAATACGGCGTCAGCCAGATTTCCGGGCCGGTGGGGGTCACCGCGGCTATCGGCGAGGCCGCCAAGGCGGGGATTTTCAGCCTGCTGCCCATGGTGGGGCTTATTACCATCAACCTGGGTCTCTTTAATCTGCTGCCTCTGCCCGCGCTGGACGGCGGCCGTCTGCTCTTTATCATTATCGAAATGGTCCGGCGCAAGCCGGTTCCCCAAAAGTATGAGGGCATGGTCCACGCCATCGGTTTTATGGTATTGATGGCCTTTATGGTTCTCATCGCCCTGAAGGATATCTTCCAGCTCTTTGCTGGTTAGCGGGCGCTTGAAAAGTCGGAAAGACGGCTGCCGGCTCATCCGGGATTGCCTTGTGTGCGAAAGGTCCTGGCCAAAGGTCAGACCTCAGCATCTAGAAAAAGCCGCTTAAAGGAAAAATCCTGCACAAAAAGGTTTCGTCCGCCTTTTTGAAAAGGCGGTGGGGTCGAGGGGCAAGGCCCCCGTCGCTGTCCGCTGGACGCGAAACCCCTTAGGAAAACAGAGCGCAGGCAGCCAAAATCTTTCTCCGAGATTTCGGCATCCCTCGCCGGGGGGCCCGGTCTTCCGTGGGAACACGGGAGGAGCGTGCATATGGCTGTTTGACTGACTTCTCGACAAGCTGAGGTCCTGTCCGAGGGTCAGGCCTTGTCCCCGGTTTATCCCGAGGCCGACCCTGCCTGCACAAAATCCGTCTCATCCGGTTTTCAAACACGCTTTCGGCAGCCGCGCCGTTCCGCCGGGTACAGGCGGGCTGCAGCGTATACGTACCCATCAGCGGCCACGGCCGGCAGGCTGTGGCCGTACCTATGGTTAGGAGGCTCTTTTATCGTGGAAGGTTCGATGGACAGAACAAAAACCAAACGGGTGCTTGTGGGCGGTCTTCCCATCGGGGGCGGCGCGCCGGTGTCGGTACAGTCCATGCTCAGCCGCCCGGCCGAGGACTTTGCGGGCAGCGTGGCCCAGGCAAAGGAGCTTGAGGCCGCCGGCTGCCAGCTCATCCGTGCCGCCATACCCAATCAGGCGGCCGTTCCCCTCATTGAAAAGCTCAAGGAGGCGGTGGCGGTCCCTATCGTGGCCGACATTCATTTCGATTACCGGCTGGCCTTGGAGGCCGCTGCCGCCGGGGTGGACAAGATCCGTATCAATCCCGGCAATATTGGGGATGAGAAAAAGGTAAAGCAGGTGGCCGACGTCTGCCGGCAAAGGAAAATTCCCATTCGTATCGGGGTCAACGCCGGGTCGCTGGAACGGGAGATTCTGGCAAAGTACGGCGCGCCCACCCCCGAGGCGCTGGTGGAAAGCGCCCTGTACCACGCCTCCCTTTTGGAAAAATACGATTTTACCGACATCGTTTTATCCATGAAGGCTTCTCACGTGCCCGTCATGTACGCCGCCTACGAGCTGGCCGCCCGGCGAACCGCCTATCCCCTCCATGTAGGGGTTACCGAGGCCGGTACCCGGCGGATGGGACTCCTTCGTTCGGCGGCGGGCATCGGCGGCCTGCTGCTGCGGGGGATTGGGGACACTATACGGGTATCCCTGACCGACGAGCCGGTCCGGGAGGTGCAGGCGGGGATTGATCTGCTGCGGGCCGTGGGGCTCCGGCAGGACGGGCCCCGCATCGTATCCTGTCCCACCTGTGGGCGGACCCGCATCGATCTGATCGGTCTGGCCGGCCGGGTGGAGGAGGCCCTGCGGGACTGTAAAAAGCCCATTACCGTGGCGGTCATGGGCTGCGCGGTCAACGGGCCGGGGGAGGCCCGGGAGGCCGACGTAGGGATAGCCGGCGGGGACGGCTGCGGCCTGCTTTTCCGCAAGGGCGAGATTCTCCGCAAGGTCCCGGAGGACAGACTGCTGGAAGCCCTTTTGGCCGAAATCGACGGGATAGAAGGATAGCTGTAAAAAAGGATATGCTGCGCGGCTCTTATGTTTTTTGACTTCGGTGGGAGGGGATGCAGGAATTTGCTCTTTCTCTTTCTTTTTCCTTTTTTGTTTGGCTGGGAGAAGGGTTTCGCGCCAGGTGTGCTTATATGGAATACTCCATATCCTTCTCGCGGGGCGCGACGTACTTTTCTTTGCGCAAAGAAAAGTACGCAAAAGATGCGCCTCCCGGAAATCCTGCGGATTTCCTCTAAACCCTTTCGACTGGGTCAAGAGGAAAACCG
>JAAVYX010000252.1 GCA_022791355.1 Clostridiales bacterium
CTAGTTCCCTGCTAGTTCCCTGCTAGTTCCCTGCTAGTTCCCTGCTAGTTCCCCGACGGCCGCCCGACCGTGAGAGCCGCTCTTTGGGCCGCTACTGTGCGTATTTGCCCCCAAGGTAGATGGTAGCCAAAGGCAATCTATAAAAAAGGCTATCCGGGCCGACCCGGCCTGGGGTCTTTTCCAAAGGACCTGCCAAGACGCAAAAATACCCGCAGAGCATACGCCCTGCGGGTATTTGTCCGCGATTTCATTTAAATTTGTTTTCCTGCGAACTGGTTCTGGTAAAGCCGGTAGTAGCAGCCCTCCCGCGCCAGCAGCTGGTCGTGACTGCCCGACTCGGCCACCCGCCCCCCGTCGATGACCACGATTTTATCCGCGTCCCGAATGGTGGAGAGGCGGTGGGCGATAATCAGGCTGGTACGGTTTTTCATCAGGGCGATCATGGCCTGCTGGATATGCATTTCGGTACGGGTGTCCACGCTGGAGGTGGCCTCGTCCAGAATCAATATTCTGGGGTCGGCCAGCACCGCCCGGGCGATGGACAACAGCTGCCGCTGGCCGCCGCTCAGGTTGGCGCCCGACTCGCTGAGAAGGGTATCATATCCCTGGGGCAGCTGCTCGATAAAAAGATCCGCGTTGGCCGCGGCGGCGGCCGCCTTTATCTCCTCCATAGAGGCGTCCAGCCGGCCGTACCGGATGTTGGCGGCCACGGTGTCTGAGAAGAGAACCGTATCCTGCAAAACGATGGCGATGGAACGGCGCAGAGCGTCCTTGGGGATTTCCCGCACGTCCACCCCGTCCAGAAGGATCTGGCCCTGGTCCAGGTCGTAAAATCGGGTCAGGAGATTGACGACGGTGGTCTTACCCGAGCCGGTGGCTCCCACAATGGCGATTTTCTGGCCCTGCTTTACCTCCAGCTGAAAGTCCTGCAAAACCCGTTCGCCGGGGATGTAGGAAAAATCGATGTGGCGGAAGGACAGGTCTCCCCGCACATTTTCGGGCGTGACGGCCGCGTCCCCGCCCCTGTCCTCCGAAGGCTCATCCATAACGGCGAAGACCCGCTCCGCCCCGGCCATGGCCGTCAGGATTTGGGCGTACTGGCTGGCGATTTCGGTGATGGGCCGGGTAAACTGTTTGGAATAGAGCAGGAAGGCCTGGATGACCCCTACCGTAATGGCCCCTTGCAGGGCCATGTAGCCCCCCACAGCGGCGATGAGCAGATAGCCGAAGTTGCCGATAAAGTTCATCAGCGGACCCATGATCCCGCCGAAAATCTGGGCGCGGATGCCGCAGTTTTTCAAGCTGCCGCTGATTTGGGAAAAGTCCTTGACCGCCCGGCTCTCCCGGCCGTAGGCCAGCACGGTTTTATACCCCGTCACCATCTCTTCGATATGGCCGTTGAGACTGCCCAGCAAGGTCTGCTGTCTGATAAAATACTTTCGCATGAATTTGGACATGTAGACGCTGGCCAGCAGGCTTAAGGGTACGGTGACCACGCTGACCAGGGTCATCAGCGGATTATAGGAGAGCATGATGATTAGGGTGCCGGTCACTGTGAGCAGGCTGGAAAAGAGGGAGGCGATGGACTGGGAGATGGTATTGGAGACGTTTTCCACATCGTTGGTCATGCGGGACATAATGTCGCCGTGCTGGTGGGCGTCCAGATACCGGATGGGAAGACGCTCAATCTTGGCGAACAGGTCGGCCCGCATCCTGCGCACGGTGGTCTGGGAGAGCTTGGCGGCAAAGATCCCCTGAAAGTAGGTCAGTACCGAGGAGAAAACGTAAACCAGGCCCAGCATAAGCAGAAGCCGGACAAGGCCGGTAAAGTCCACATGCAGGCGGCTGTCGGTCAGGGTGATGCTGTCGATGGCGAGGGCCTGTACGGCCGGACCGGCCAAAGAGAGCAGGGTGACTAGGAGCATGACCGCCAAAAGGCCTGCGAGCAGGTATTTATTGGATCCGATATAGCGCGTCAAACGTTTGAGGGTATCGGCCGCGTTTTTCGGCTTCTCCCGCATCATCGGACCATGGGGACCCCTGGGTCCGCCCATAGGGCCTCTGGGCCCGCCGGGGCCGCCCATGGGTCCGCCGCCCGGCCCCCGCATACCGGGGTTTCCTCTGGGTTCAGGCATGGACGGCCGCCTCCTTTCCAACCTGGGACTGGTAGATGTCCCGGTAAATGGAGCTGGTTTGCAGCAGCTCCTCATGCCGCCCGCTGGCGGCGATCCGGCCGTTTTCCAGTACGATGATCCGGTCGGCGTGGATAACGCTGGCCACCCGCTGGGCCACCATGACCACGGTGGTCCCCTTCATCTCCCGGGCCAGGGCTTCCCGCAGCCGGGATTCTGTGCCCAGGTCCAGAGCCGAGGTGGAGTCGTCAAACAGGAGGATTTCGGGCCGCCGCAGCACCGCCCGGGCGATGGACAGCCGCTGCTTCTGCCCGCCGGACAGAGAGGCCCCCTTCTCCCCTATGACCGTCTGATACCCGTCCTTAAAGCCGCGGATAAATTCGTCGGCCTGGGCCACCCTAGCCGCGGCCTCCACCTGTTGATCGGAAGCGTCGGGGTTTCCCCAGCGGATATTATCGGCGATGGTGCCCGAGAAGAGCTCGCTTTTTTGGAGTACAAAGGCGATTTTGCTTCGCAGGGTATCCAAAGGATAGTCCCGGACGGGACGGCCGTCCACCAGAATTTCGCCCTGGGTGGGATCGTAAAAACGGGGAATGAGGTTACATAGGGTGGTTTTGCCCGCGCCGGTGGCCCCCAGAATGGCCAGGGTCTCGCCGGGCCGGACGTCCAGGTCGATTCCCTCCAGCACCGGCCGGCCGGACGCGCCGTAATGAAAGCTCACCCCTTGAAAGACGATGCGGCCCTTTTCGGCCGGAACAGACCCGTCTTCCCCGCCGGCAATGGCGGGCAGGGTATCCAGTACCTCCCGGATGCGGGCGGCCGACGCCCGGGCCCTGGAGATGGACTGAAACATCATGCTCACCATCATGATGGACATGAGAATCTGGGTGACGTAGGTCACGGCGGCCATGACCTGCCCCACCTGCATGGCCTTGGCCTCCACCTGGAAGCCGCCGATGAGGATGATGGCCACTACCGAGAAGTTCATGACGATCATGAGAATGGGGTTTAGAATGGCCATGAGCTTCTGTACCCGCAGGGAGGTCTGCATCAAATCGTCGTTGGCCTTTTGAAACCGGGCCTCCTCATAATCCTCCCGGACATAGGCCTTGACCATCCGGGCCCCGGCTACGTTTTCCTGCACCACGGCGTTGACCTTATCCAGCTTCTTCTGCACCAGTCCGAAAAGGGGGCTGGCCTTGGAGAGCAGCAGTCCGACCACCAGCAGCTGTACCGGCAGGGCCACGGCCAGCACCAGACCAAAATTTACGTTAAGGGCCAGCGCCATGACGACGCCCCCCGCAAAGGAAAGGGGCGCCCGCACAAACATGCGCAGCGCCATGGAAACCAGATCCTGTACGGCGGTGACGTCGTTGGTCAGCCGGGTGACCAAGGAGCCGGTGGTGAAGGCGTCGGTCTGGGAAAGGGAGAGACCCATCACCCGGCTGAAAAGGTCCCTGCGCAGATCGTTGCCGAAATTCTGCGCGGCTACGGTGCCGAAGGCCGCGCCGCCTACGCCGCAGAGGCCGCCGATCAGGGTAAAAAGCAGCATGAGCAGGCCGGTGGTGAGAATCAGACGCATGTTGCCGTTTAGCACCCCGTCGTCCACAATGGAGGACATGAGTCTGGGCTGTAAAAGGTCGAAAACGACCTCTCCGGCCATAACCAGCGGGGAGAGCAGAGTGAAAAGCCAATAGGGCTTTAAATAGCGCATCAGGCGGGTATGGGGCGGGGCCGCCCCGGCGGCAGAAGGTTTCATCGGATTACCTCGCTTTTTCTTTTTTCTTTATAAGCAGAAGGTTTCGCAGCAGGTTTTTTTCTGTTTTTATTTAAGTTAGAGTGAGGTTTCGCGCTAAATTTCCTTTTCGGAATACTCCAAAAGCCTATCTAATAGCGCGACCCCATCTTTTGTGACGCGACAAAAGATGGGGGAGAAAAACGCGCACGGGGGTCTTACCCC
>JAAVYX010000253.1 GCA_022791355.1 Clostridiales bacterium
ACCCCCGCTGGCGACGGAACCTGCAAGATATGCAGCAAATAGTGCCTCTCTTTAAACTGGGAAGCCCAAAAATCGTTCCTATTTTTGGTCAGGAGCTTTACAGCCTCTCAGCAACCCGGCGGGATGTAACAGTGACTTGGTCTAAGAGCTCGCCTACGGCCACCTACGGGGCTACGCCCCTCCGGTTGACTCCCGCCGACACGTATCTGAGCTTTAGCTGGCTACGTTTCACTTATCCGCCGGTAGTTGTGAGATAACTGTTAGCTTTTTGGCAAGTAACCGGGAGGCAGAGCGGTAAAGGAAAGCAGAGGGTAATTGACAAAGTTTTAGAGGACCCGGTTCATAGCTACGAAAGCGGATGACAGATGAGGCCGACTAGGAATGGGGAGAACCTGTTAGCAGCTACTGGCGGGAAGCGATAAGTTTGCAGCCTGCGGCTGAGGGGAAGAGAGTATAGTTAAGGGAAAATGTACAGGGAGGTACCCCGTAGGGCGGGAGTCCAGAGGGCAGAGCCCTCTGTGTCGGCCAGGAAGGGAGTCTCACGGAAAAACTTCGTTTTTCCTCTAAAACCCGTCGAAAGGGTTTAGAGGAAATCCGCAGGATTTCCGGGAGGCGCGTTTTTCTCCCCATTCTTTGGTCGCGTTACAAAAGAATGGGTCGCGCCTCGCGATCAGGTTTTGGAGAAATAGAAAAGTATACCTGGCGCGAAACCTCTATCTAAGCCAAAAAAGGAAATCTGAAGCGAAACCTCCCGCTAAGCCAAAAATAAAAAATATCTGCCGCGAAATCTCACACTAAGCTAAAAAGAAAAAACAAACGAGCATACCGGCGGCGAAGCCGCTGAATATAAAAACCAACTGGGAGGAATACAAATGTACCCTATGAAATTAACCCCCGCCTTCAAAGATTACCTTTGGGGCGGCGCCCGTCTGCGCACCGAATACCATATGCAAAGCGACCTTGACAAGCTGGCCGAGGCCTGGGTCCTCTCCTGCCACAAGGACGGTCCCTCGGTGGTGGCAAACGGCGAGCTGGCCGGCATGACCCTAGAGGCCGCCATTGACAAGCTGGGGAAGGACTGCCTGGGGACCAAGGGCAAGGCCTTTGCATTTTTTCCCATCCTCATCAAGCTTATCGACGCCAAGGACAATCTTTCCATCCAGGTCCATCCCAGCGACGAGTACGCCTTAAGGGTGGAGGGGGAATTCGGCAAGACCGAGATGTGGTACGTGGTGGACTGCGACCCCGGCGCGTATTTGTACTATGGCTTTAATCGGGAGATCGCCCCCGACGAGTTCGCCCGGCGCATTGCCGACAACACCCTTTTGGAGGTGCTTAATAAGGTAGAGGTCAAGAAGGGGGATTGCTTCTTCATCGAATCGGGTACCATCCACGCCATCGGAGCAGGCCTGCTCATCGCTGAAATCCAGCAGAACTCCAATACCACCTACCGGGTTTACGACTACGGCCGGGTCGGGGCCGACGGCAAGCCCCGTCAGCTCCATGTGGAAAAGGCCAAGGAAGTCACCCAGCTCTGTCCCCCCACGGCCGCCTACGGCGCGGTTCAAACGGTGGAGGGCAAAGCCCGTCTGGCCTCCTGCAAGTACTTTACGGTGGATAAGCTGGAGGTCAGGGGAGAGACGGGGCTTTCTGTAGACGGCGCATCCTTCGCCTCCCTGCTCTGCCTGGAGGGCTGCCTGATTGTAGAGGCCGCCGGTCAGTCGGTCTCCATGGTCCCCGGCGACTGCGTCTTCCTGCCGGCTTCCCTGGGCGGCGTTCAGCTCAAGGGCAACGGCGCGGTCGTTTGCAGCCGTGTGTAAAAAGGCCGTACTCAATATCGTCATGGTGGAGCCCGAGATTCCCCAGAACGCCGGCAACGTGGCCCGGACCTGCGCCGCTACCGGGGCCCGGCTGCATCTGGTGGGGCCCATGGGCTTTGCCATAGACGATAAAAAGCTGAAAAGGGCCGGGCTGGACTACTGGCATTTACTGGATATCACCTATTATAACGGTCTGGACGGCTTTTTGCAGAAAAACGCCGGCGATTTTTACTTCTTTACCACCAAAGCCCCCCGCGCCTATACCGAGGTATCCTACCCGGACGGCGCTTACCTCTTTTTCGGAAAGGAGACGGCGGGGCTGCCCGAGTCCCTCCTGGCCGCCCATAAGGACCGCTGCGTCCGCATCCCCATGCGGGGGGCCGCCCGTAGCCTCAACCTTTCCAACTCCATCGCCGTAGGGGTCTACGAGGCCCTGCGGCAGTGGGATTTCCCCGAGCTGCAAAACGCCGGCCGCCTGCGGGAATACGACTGGGGCAAGCTGTAAAGCCAACACGCCCTATTTTTGGGGGGACCGCCAAAGCGGCCGTGCTGGAACCTTTGTCGGCGGCGCACACCGGCTTTGCTGTGGGCGCACCGGTCCCGCGAGTGAAAATGATTCCAGCAGCGAATTTTGGGGCGCGCTGCTTATAGTTGCCGTTGGAAAAGGGGCCGTCCTTTGTCAATATCCGTAAGGAAACGACGGACAATCCGCGGCTTATGCCGTTTGCGGAAATCGCGGCGGCGAGGGCTGACAGCGCCGCATATTTTCCCGCCGATTCCTGTCTGGCGGCTTTGCAGCTGACGGCCAAGCGCCCGTTGACGCCTGCATTTCCCGTCATATTTCACGAAAATCCCCGCCGGACCGGTTGGTACCGGCCGCATTTTTCGCTTTATCCGCCAAAAAAATTATCCACATTGCCGGACGCTTAGAATTATGCGGCGTTGCCTATTGAAAAAAATCCCAGTTTGGGGTAAAATATCCACAGTAAGTTGTTTTTCTTAGAATTATGATTTATAGACGAAAGGAAGTACCGAAATGACCGCTCTGAACAAGAAGACCATTGAGGACATCGACCTGAACGGCAAAAAGGTTCTCGTCCGCTGCGATTTCAACGTTCCCTTAAAGGACGGCGTCATCACAGACGACAAGCGTATCGTGGAAAGCCTGCCCACCATCAAATACCTTTTGGCTCATAACGCCAAGGTGATCCTTTGCTCCCACATGGGCCGTCCCAAGGGCGAGTTCAATATGAAATACTCCATGGCTCCCGTCGCCAAGCGGCTCTCCGAGCTGCTGGGCAAGGAGGTCAAGCTGGCCGCCGACGTGGTGGGAGATTCGGCCAAGACCCTGGCCGCCGGGCTGCAGGACGGCGAAGCCATGCTGCTGGAGAACGTTCGCTTCCACGCCGAGGAGGAAAAGAACGAGGAGAACTTCTGCAAGGCCCTGGCCTCCCTGGCTGAAATCTACGTCAACGACGCTTTCGGCACCGCCCACCGGGCCCATGCCTCCACCACCGGCGTGGCTTCCTACCTGCCCGCCGTCTGCGGCTACCTGATCCAGAAGGAGATCAAGATCATGGGCGGCGCTCTGGCCGACCCCAAGCGGCCCTTCGTGGCCATTCTGGGCGGCGCCAAGGTGTCCGACAAGATCGGCGTCATCACCAATCTGCTGGATAAGGTAGACACCCTGATTATCGGCGGCGGTATGGCCTATACCTTTATGAAGTCCCTGGGTCATTCCATCGGCGATTCTCTCCTGGAGGCCGACAAGGTCGAGCTGGCCAAGGAGATCATGGAGAGCGCCAAGCAGAAGGGGGTCAACTTCCTGATTCCCGTGGACAATAAGGCGGGCGACAAGTACGATCCCGACTGCAACAGTCAGATGGTAGATTCGGACAATATTCCCGACGGCTGGATGGGCCTGGACATCGGTCCCAAAACCCAGGAGCTGTTCGCGGGCGCTATCAAGGGAGCGGGCACCGTGGTCTGGAACGGTCCCATGGGCGTTTCCGAGTGGGATAACTTTGCCGCCGGCACCATCGCGGTTGCCAAGGCGGTGGCCGAGTCGGGCGCTATCTCCATCATCGGCGGCGGCGATTCGGCCGCGGCGGTCGAGAAGCTGGGCTATGCCGATAAGATGACCCACATCTCCA
>JAAVYX010000254.1 GCA_022791355.1 Clostridiales bacterium
AGAGGAAATCCGCAGGATTTCCGGGAGGCGCGTCTTTTGCCGACTTTTCTTCGCGTGAAGAAAAGGACGTCGCGCCTCGCGATACGGTAATAGAAAATAAGAAAAATAAATCTGGCGTGAAACCTCCCGCACGGTCAAAAAAGGGAAAAGCAGAGCTCCCGCAAACCCTCCCGCATAGATAAAATATATCCCCCTCTAATTCGCTGTATATAGCTGCTTATATGGATTCCGGCTGTCAGGCTGAATAAGATAAAACGGCTTTGCCAGGATTTCCTCCATCTCCACTCCGAACTCCCGGGCATACCGCTCCAGGGCGGGACGTATATCGGCCATGTCTCCCTCCCCGGCCCGGCGGCAGGTCAGCCGGTCGGACAGGTCGGGGGGCAGGCGCTCGGTTCGCAAAAAAATCCGGCCCCCATGCATACCCGCGCCGCAGAAGCCGCCCACAGGCGGACGGTCCTCGGCTCCCAGTCCCAGCACGATGATATCGCCGCCGGCCTGGTACTCGCCCAAGAAGCTGCCCGCTTCCCCGCCGATGACCAGAAGGGGCCGTTTTTCCTCATAGGCCTTCATATGGATGCCCGCCCGGTAGCCGGTGCCGTCCTGAATGTAAATAGCGCCGCCCCGCATGGCGTAGCCGGTAGCGTCCCCGGCCATACCGTGGATACAGATCGTCCCCTCGTTCATGGTATCGCCTGTAGCGTCCTGGGCGTTGCCCTTTACGGTAATATGGGAACCGTTGAGATAAGCGCCCAGGGCGTTGCCCGGGACACCCTCTATAGTGATGCGCTTACCGCTGGCGCCGGCGCCGATATACCGCTGGCCCAAGCAGCGTTCGATAAGGATTTCCTCCTCGTCAGCCGCACGTAGTTTTTCGTTCAAGGTTTTAAAATGCATGTTTCCTGCAAGAATACGCATAAAATTCGCCTCTTTTCTCTCGTTGTGCCGCGTTTACGCCGCCGCTACCGCGTCGTCGCCAGCCGGACCCTGCGCGCCGGGGCGGCAAAGGTCGTGAGACGGGGATGCTCCGCTATGAGCTGAAAATCGATGGCGGAGAGGCCGACCCGCTCCCGGCTTGGACGCATATAAATACCCGCCCGGCGGACGTTGCCGATGACAATAAAGCCCTTGAGCCGGTCCTCCTAAAGGCGCCACTCTTCATTTACATAGACCTGCTTCATACCCCATTCCGCCGCTTACTCGCCGGCATGCTTGATGCCTAAGATGTCCAGTTCCTTTTGGTTCAGCCCGATACCCCGGAGCATCAGACGGTTGCCCCGCAGGGCCTCGATGGAGTTGATACCCATGCCGCCCATCATTTCCTTGATCTCGTGGGTCCAGGCCGTCACCAGGTTGACCAGCCGCTGGGCCCCGATTTCGGGATTGAGCCGTTTGACCAAATCGGGCCGCTGGGTGGCGATGCCCCAGTTGCATTTGCCCTGCTGACAGGTCCGGCAGAGGTGGCAGCCCAGGGCTAAAAGGGCCGAGGTGCCGATGTAGACCGCGTCGGCCCCAAGGGCGATGGCCTTGACCACGTCGGCGCTGTTGCGGATGGAACCGCCCACCACCACCGAAACGTTGCCCCGGACGCCCTCATCCCGCAGACGGGCGTCCACGCTGGCCAGGGCCAGCTCGATGGGGATGCCCACGCTGTTGCGGATACGGGTGGGGGCCGCGCCGGTGCCGCCCCGGTAGCCGTCGATGGCGATGATATCGGCCCCGCTGCGGGCGACGCCGCTGGCGATGGCCGCCACGTTATGTACGGCGGCGATTTTGACGATAACCGGCTTTTTGTATGCGGTGGCCTCCTTGAGGGAATCCACCAGCTGGCGCAGGTCCTCGATGGAGTAGATATCGTGATGGGGAGCGGGCGAGATCGCGTCGCTGCCCTCGGGGATCATACGGGTTTGGGAGATATCGCCTACGATTTTGGTCCCCGGCAGATGGCCGCCGATCCCCGGCTTGGCCCCCTGGCCGATCTTGATTTCGATGGCCGCGCCGGCCTCCAAATAGTCTTTATACACCCCAAAGCGGCCCGACGCCACCTGGACGATGGTGTGGGGGCCGTACTGGTAGAAATCCTTGTGCAGACCGCCCTCGCCGGTGTTATAGTAAATGCCCAGCTCGGTGGCCGCCCTGGCCAGACTGGCGTGGGCGTTATAGCTGATGGAGCCGTAGGACATGGCCGAAAACATGACCGGGGTTTGCAGCTCCAGCTGGGGGGACAGATTATTTACAAGGTTGCCCTGCCCGTCCCGCTGAAGACGGTCGGGCTTCTTGCCCAGATAGGTCCGCACCTCCATGGGTTCCCGCAAGGGGTCGATGGAGGGGTTGGTGACCTGGGAGGCGTTGATAAGGATTTTATCCCAGTAGATGGGATAGGGCTCCGGATTGCCCATAGAGGAGAGCAGCACCCCGCCGGTCTCGGCCTGCCGGTAGATTTCGGTGATGGCGGCGTTGGTCCAGTTGGCGTTTTCCTTGAAGGTGTTGCCGCTCTTTACGATCTTCAGCGCCCTGGTGGGACAGAGGCTGACGCAGCGGTGACAGTTCACGCAGCGGAAACTGTCGGCCGTCATGCAGCCGGCGTCCGGGTCGAAGGCATGGACCTCGTTGGCGCACTGCCGCTCGCAGACCCGGCAGCCGATACATTTATTCGTTTCCCGCACGACCTCGTAGTCGGGGGAGAAATAGTTTACAGGCACTGCTCCGCACCCTCCTTCAGCTTCACAATTACAGGCTCGCCGCCCTTTAACGCCCAGATGCGGTCCAACTCGGGCTCAATCACCCGTATGGCGCACTCCTCGCTGGCGGCGTAGAACATGTCGCCCTTCTCGGCGGCCACCATACTGCGCAGCTTGAGACGGTCGTTCAAGGCCATGAGTCCTCCCTCGAAGCCCAGCAGGATGGAGAAGGGGCCGGTGATGAGCATACCGGCAAAGGCGTTGCGCAGGTAGGTCAGCTTTTCCCGCTCGGTCTCGGGGGCCCGGGCGATGGTATCCCAGAAGGGGGCGGCCACTACCTGGGCGGCCTCCTCCAAGGTAAGCCCCTGCCTGCGGATGAGATAGTCGAATATGTAGGTGATGACCTCGGTATCGGTGAGCAGGTTACAGACGTAGCCGAACATCTCCACGTAACGGCGGTTGGCGTCGTAGGAGGAAATCTCGCCGTTATGGACGATGGAATAGTCCAGCATGGCGAAGGGATGGGCCCCGCCCCACCAGCCGGGGGTGTTGGTGGGATAGCGGCCGTGGGCCGTCCAGCAGTAGCCGGCGTACTCCTCCAGCCGGTAGAAGTCCCCCACGTCCTCGGGATATCCCACCGCCTTGAAGACCCCCATGTTTTTGCCGCTGGAGAATATGTAGGCCCCCTTGATATCCCGGTTGACCCGGATGACGCACCGGGCGACAAACTCCTTTTCGTCCAGCTGGCTGTCGGCCAGCTTATGGGGCAGGGGCCGGACAAAGTATCGCCAGATCAAAGGCTCGTTGACAATTTTAGGGGATTTGCGGGTGGGAATCTTGGAAAGGTTTACGAAATCGAAATGCTTTTCCAAAAAGGCCTCGCAGTCCTTCTTGGCCTCCTGATCGTCGTAAAAGACGTGCAGGGCATAATCGTTTTTATTGGCGGGATAGATGCCGTAGCCGGCGAAGCCGCCGCCCAGGCCGTTGCTGCGGTCGTGCATAACCTCGATGGAGCGGACGATTTTATCCCCCGCCACCGGCTTGCCGCTTTTGGAAAAGATACCCGAGATGGCGCAGCCGGAGGGGATGCGCGCTTCTCCTTCTCTCAGCATGGATGCTCCTCCTTTATGCATAACAAAAAGGCGTTCATGGATATACCCCGACAGGGACACATCCATGAACGCCTTTGTTCATTGGGGATATTATAGCATGGGAGGCGTCGCAATGCAAGTCCTCATTTTTCTTTTTGCGGATTGTACAAAAACGGCGGGGTGTTTACGGATTTGGTTTGGGTGGTTGGCTGGAAGGGAGACGGTCGCTTTGTCTGTCTGCATGTTCGACAATATCATTTTTTAAAATGTGATTGATATACTGGGATAGAGAACGGTCGCTTTCCTGCGCTAACAATTTGATTTTTTCTAATATGTCCCTATCCAGCGTTATACTTATGTGTTGTTTTGAGGGCTTCAACTCTTTACACCTCCAAATAAATTTTTCAAAAGCATTATACAATCTGCTCGTTCTGAAACCGAAAACTTTCATCAATTTATTGTTTTGTATTCGGAAAACTTAAAATATATGTTTTTTATAAATTTTCGTTCTTTATTATTTTTGCTTTCTTTGTTTTTAGTTAGATAGGGGTTTCGCGCCAGGTGTACTTTTCTTATTACTCCATTTACCGCTCGCACGGCGCGACATCCTTTTCTTCACGCGAAGAAAAGGACGCAAAAGACGCGCCAAAGGGAAAC
>JAAVYX010000255.1 GCA_022791355.1 Clostridiales bacterium
ATTTGATTTGTGCAATATTTATTTTTCAAACAAGCCCTAAATTATAGCGAGAGATATCTATCATGCATGTAATATAAAATCCGTAAGAATCTTCTCTGGCGGCTGCGTCTTCCCACATAGGATATAACAATTTTCGGAGTAATAAAAAGGTGAATCTGCCGCCAAACAAAAACGCCAAACAGAGCGAAAGCCATAGCAGCTAAGGAATAAACTATTCCTTATTTCCCAATAGTAGCGGCCGCACCACCAGCAGACTCTCTGAAGCAAGCCCCACTACCTGCACCTGTTCCCCTGGACGAATGGGGGTCTCCCAATCGGTGACGGCCTCCAGCTCTACCAACTGCTCCTGTACCAAAACGTTTATCTTACCGGTACCCCCGCGGCAGGCCGGCACGGTTAGATAACAGGTGCCGGTATGCGCGATGGCGTTGCGCAGGGAAAGGGTGCCGTTTTCCTGTAGCCCCAGGGCCCACTTTAAAATGAGGGCAACCAGCAGCAAAGCCAGAAAGCCGCCCAGAACACCCAGTCCCACCGAGGGGCCTACGGGCAGACCGCAGTCCAGCAGGGCGATGCCCAGCCAGCCGCCCACCGCGAAGAAGGCTACAAGACCTCTGATGGTAAAGATGCGTACCCCGGCCCCGTGATGGGCGCCGTCGTGCGCGGGCTCATGGTCGAAATCATGGTCGACGTCTATGTCCGCATCCGCATCCATATCCAGGTCTGCGTCCAGGTCCAGGTCCAAATCCGCGTCGCCGTCCATGTCGCCGCCGGACAGGGCGGAATGATCCGTTAGGCCACCATGGTCGGCGTCATGACCGCCGGCGCCGAAAAGCAGCAAAATCGTTTGCAGCGCCAGCAGAACAGTGGCCGGAATGGCAAAGCAGGCCAGGATTTGCTGGAGGCTGCTCAGAGCCTCCCACCAACTGGTAAACCATTGCATATAGCATCCTCCTTTTCTTACCCCTTGCTTACAGTCTACATGAGCTCATGGAACAGCTGGTCGGCCAGATTCTTGATGCGGCCGGCCTCGCAGGCCAGCGCCATAACCGTCAGGGCCCGCTCCAGCCGCGTCCTGGAATCGGGGGCGGGGCCGCTGTAATCCTCGGTCTGCTCCCGCACCAGCCGGCGCACCCCATCCAGGGAGATTCCCTCCTCGGGCGTTAAGCGCCGCACCACCTCGCACAGATAATTATACAGCTGGCTTTCCTTAATAATGTCATCCGACCGGTCCTCCACCAGGCCGTTGACGTAGGCCATCAGCTGCACGATCTGCTCGATCTGCATACAATCCCGCAGGGAGCTGATAATAAGGATGCGGGCCAGCTGGGTTTCGTCGTATTTCTTCTGGATGGGCTTGGATACCCAGCCCCGCTTGACCCAGTTTTGGATGGTGGAGCCCTCCAGGCCGGTGACGGCGGCCACCTGGGAGAGACTCAGCCCCCCCGCGGCCGCCAGCAGCGGCTCGATCATGGAGAAGGCCGTTCGATTGCCCTTTGTATCCGGTAAATTGGTGCCGGGGATATTGACGCCGGCAATGCTTTTGCCAGGACCGCCGGTTGGCTGCATAGTCGCCGCCTCCTTACATGTTTCTCGAACCCCTTTCAAGTTGATTTGATTATATCAGAGGTTCACGCGAACCTCAACGGGCAAATAAAGCGCCTTTGCACCGGTTTGAAATCCCGGATTTATTTACCGCTTTATTTCTCTTGTTTTCTTACAAATTCTATTATTTTCTATGTTTTTCGCGCGTTTTGATTTGGGCCTAAAAAGCGGGACGGAAAAATGCGGGGAAATTTTATGTTGCGCTTCTCTTTTGCAGTATTTTTTGGTATAATATATTGGTTAAATTATACGCGGATTCGGCTGAAATCCGGGTACACTTAAGGTTAGGGGAGGGAATCCCTTGGAAAATCAGAAGCAGATAACCGTTCAGGGACTGTCCATACGATATACCGACGAGGGGGAAGGCCAGCCCATCCTGCTGCTGCACGGCTGGGGCTCCTCGCTGGACGCTTTCGCCCGTATCCGGCGGGAGTTTGCCGGGGCTTTCCGGCTGGTAGCGTTGGACTTTCCCGGCTTTGGCGGCAGCGATATGCCTCCCGAACCCTGGGATGTGGAGGCCTACGCCCGCTTTACCCTGGGCTTTTTGGAGGCGGTGGGCCTGCGGGACCCCATTCTGGCCGGTCACTCCTTCGGCGGCCGGGTGATTATGAAGCTGTGCGGCACCGGCCGGGTCCAGCCCCCCAAGATCATTTTGATCGACGCGGCGGGGGTGGCGCCCCATAAGACCCTCAAGCAGCGGTTGCGCCAGCGGAGCTTTAAGCTGATCAAAGGGGCGCTGACCCTGCCGGGGCTGCGGAGTCATACCGAGGAGCTGTTAAACAAGGCCCGCCGGCATTACGGCTCGGCCGATTACAACAGCGCACCCGAGGTGCTGCGGGGTACTCTGGTCAAGGTGGTAAACGAGGACCTGTCGGGGCTGCTGCCGGCCATCAAGGCCCCCACACTGCTGATCTACGGGGAAAAGGATACGGCCACGCCGGTGGCCGACGCAAAAAAAATCGAACGGCTCATCCCCGACGCGGGACTCTGCGTCATCGAGGGGGCGGGTCATTTCTCCTTTGTGGAGCGGCCCTATCAGGTGCACCGCATCCTGCACAGCTTTTTAGGAGGCTAAATATGGAGCTTTTTTATACTTTGGGGACGGCGGCCCTTTGCGTCGCCGCTCTCTTCGCCCTGACCCGGCAAATCCATATGTTCCAGCAAAACTCCTACTATCCCAGCCGGTACATGGGCTGGCTGAAAACGGCCGGGCCTTGGCGGGCGCTGGGGACGGGACTGCTTACGGCGGGCTGCGGCCTGCTCTTGCGGCTGGCCGGCCCCCTCCCCTTCTGCGGCGGCTGTCTTTTGGCCGGCCTTATCCGGATTCCCTTTGCCGTTTCAGGGCAGAAAAAGGCCATCAAGCCCCTGGTTTTTACCGCCCGGGTCAAGCGGATGTACGTTACCGCCGCCCTGCTGCTGGCCGCCCTTACCTTTCTTACCTCCCTGCTGACCGGCCTGCCCCAAAGGGTCCTCATTTGCCTGGTCCTGCTTTTGGGCTGGTGTACGCCGGGACTGCTGCTGGCGGTCTTCGCCGTCAACCATCCGGTGGAAAAGAGCATCGCCCGCTGGTATGTGGGGGACGCCAAGCGGATTCTGCGGGACTGCCGGGATTTAAAGGTCATCGGGGTCACCGGAAGCTACGGAAAAACCAGCACCAAATATATTCTGGGCCGCATTTTAAGCGAACGGTACAACACGGTCATCACCCCTGAGAGCTTCAACACTCCCCTAGGGGTGGTCCGTACCGTGCGGGAAAAGCTGGGGCCTGGCGCGCAGATTTTCGTCTGCGAGATGGGGGCCAAAAATGTGGGGGACATTGAGGAAATCTGCCGGATCGCCAACCCCAGCATGGGGGTGATCACCTCCATCGGCCCCCAGCATCTGGAGACCTTCGGTTCCATCGAAAACGTAACCGCCACCAAGTTTGAGCTTTGCGAGCATGTGCTGCAAAATCACGGTACGGTTTTTCTCAACACCGATAACCCGTATATCGCCGGGCGGGCCGCGGATATTCTCGCCGGCTCCAAAATCACCTACGGCGTTCGGGAGAATAAGGAACAGCCCGCGCCCGGCTTTTACGCCGCCGGCCTGTCCTGCGGCCGAAACGGCTCGTCCTTTGAAATTGTGGGAGACGGGCGGCGGGTGGCGGTCTCCACCCGGCTGCTGGGCATGCACAGCGTCCTCAATATACTGGCCGCCGCCTCGGTGGCCTTCCACCTGGGGCTGACCGACAGCGAGGTTAAATACGCCGTGTCCCAGCTGAAGCCCCCGCCCCACCGGCTGGAACTGAAGCCCTTTCTCAACGGCTCGGTACTCATCGACGACGCGTACAACGCCAATCCCGAGGGCTGTCTGGAGGCCGTGCGGGTGCTGGGAAGTTTTGATGGAATGCGGAAGGTCATCGTCACCCCCGGCCTGGTGGAGCTGGGCGAAAAGGAGTACGACTGCAACTATCAGCTGGGACTGGCGGCGGGCAAGACCTGCGACGTTATCATCCTGGTGGGGGAAAAGCGGGCGGTCCCCATGGCCGACGCTGTGGCGACTCTGGATTTTCCCAAAGAGAATCTGCACATCGTAAAGTCCTTCTCCGACGCGATGGGGCTGATGCGGCGTATGGTCGATGCGAATACCGCCGTACTTTTTGAAAACGACCTGCCCGATAACTACGCGGGCTGACCCTGAACGTGGCTTTGCAAGGGCTTTTTTCAGCCGGGCTGTTGGGGTCCGGCCGTTCTGGCGCACGTTTTAAAAGGTCAATTAAAGCGCATAGATTTATGTTCAAAGGGCGTTCCTTGCTTCCCGCAAGGGACGCTTCTAGAGGTTTGACCCAACCGGCAGCGCCAGAACGGGACGCCGGAAAAGCGCCTCTGCCCGTCCGGCCACAGCGCCTTCCGAGCCGGGGCGCAGGTATGCAAAGTGCAAGAGCCCCCGCGCAAAAATTCACATCGCTTTTTTGCTTAAACACACGCTACAGCTACATAAGGAGGAATCGTCATGAAAACCAATCTGGCAGTCTTTTTCGGCTGCTCTTCGGTAGAGCACGAGGTATCGATTATTTCGGCCGTCCAGGCCATGGAGGCCATGGACCGGGAAAAATACAACGTCGTCCCCCTGTACGTAGGCAAGGACGGGGATATGTTCACCGGCGAGGGTCTGCTTAAAATGTCCAATTACAAGGAGCTGCCCGCCCTGCTGAAAAACTGCCAGCGGGTCCATGTGGTCCGGGAAAACGGCCGGGCGGTCATGCGGGAGGTAAGTCCCGGCCGTTTCAAGAAAAAGCCTCCAGTAACCCTGGACGTGGCCTTCCCCATCGTACACGGCACCAACTGTGAGGACGGTACTTTACAGGGATACTTTGAAATGCTGGGCATTCCCTACGTGGGCTGCGACGTACTGTCCTCGGCTTTGGGCATGGACAAGGCGGCCTTTAAACATGTGCTGGCCGCCCATGGTCTGCCGGTGCTGCCCTGCGTCAGCTTTACCGCCCGGCGGTGGACCGAGGACAAGGCTCCCATCCTGGAAAAAATCCAGGCGGCCATTGGGTACCCTTGCATTGTCAAGCCGGTCAACCTGGGCTCCAGCGTGGGCATCAGCAAGGCCGACAGTCCCGACCGGCTGGAGGAGGCCGTCTCCTTGGCCTCCTCCTTTGCGGGCGATATTCTGGTGGAACGGGCGGTGGAGAACCTGCGGGAGATCAACTGCGCGGCGCTGGGGGACCGGGACGAATGTCAGGCCTCGGTCTGCGAGGAGCCGGTCATGAGCGATGAGATTCTCTCCTATCAGGATAAATACATGTCCGGCGGCAGCAAGGACGACAAGCTGGCAAACGGCTCCAAGGGCATGTCCTCCCTCAAACGCCGGCTGCCCGCCGAAATACCGGAAGAAAAGGCGGCCGAAATCCAGGAACTGGCCAAGGACGCCTTTATGGCCATCGGCGGCGCCGGCGTGGCCCGTATCGACTTCCTCATGGACGTATCCGACGGCAACCGGGTTTATGTCAATGAAATCAACACCATTCCCGGCTCCCTGGCCTTCTATCTCTGGGAGGCCGCCGGTATACCTTACCGGGACTTGATCGACCGGCTGGTGGAGCTGGCCTTCAAGCGGGCCCGCCGCCGGGCCAACCTGATGTTTACCATCGAAACCAACCTGCTCTCTCAGGCGGGAGACCTGGGCGGCTCCAAGGGAAAGGCGTAGAGCCTGTTTAAAAATGGACTCTTAAGAGGGTTATAAAACGCCAAAACTGTCTAGGAAGGGTCTCGCGTAAACAACGGAAACGCGAGCGTATATCTTCTCACTGTTTGATTGTTTCCGTACATCAATCCGGCATTTTCGGCTTAACGGCACGTTTTAAGACCGCCAGACTGCGAAAAACGGAGCGTAATTATGACAAGACTGCTGATCAAATGGTTTGTCAAAAACCATCAGGATGTGGAGAATCCCCAGGTGCGGGCGGCCTATGGCCGTATGGCCGGCTTCACCGGCATCGTCTGCAACATCCTGCTGTTTATCCTAAAGCTTTCGGCCGGATTGATTTCGGGCAGCGTGTCGGTCATGGCCGACGCTTTCAATAACCTGTCCGACACCGGCTCCTCCATTGTCACCATGGTAGGGCTGAAAATGGCCGGCCGGCCGGCCGACCCCGAACATCCCTTCGGCCACGGACGCATGGAATACATGTCCGGCTTTATCGTCTCTCTGATCATCACCCTGGTGGGGGTGGAGCTCTTCAAGTCCTCGGCTGAAAAGATCGCCTCTCCCCAGGAGCTGACCGTCAGTGCGGTTACGATTGTGGTCTTGGTTTGCTCCATCGCCTTAAAGCTTTGGATGTGCCTGTTCAACCGCTCGCTGGGCAAACGAATCGGATCCGGCGCGCTGAAGGCCACGGCCCTGGACAGTCTCACCGATTCGGCGGCCACCGCCGGCGTACTCGTCGCCGTGGGCGTCTCGGCCCTATTTGGGGTCAACATCGACCCCTATATGGGTCTTATCGTGGCCGGTTTTATCATCTACACAGGGCTAAAAACCGCCAAGGATACCCTAGATCCCCTGCTGGGGACCGCGCCCGACCCAGAGCTGGTGGAGTGTATTCAACGGGAGGTGCTCGCCTACGAGGGCTTTTTAGGCATTCACGACCTAATCGTTCACAACTACGGTCCCGGCCGTCTTTTCGTCACCCTCCATGTGGAGGTTCCTCACAATACCGATATTCTCCACTGTCATGAGCAGATCGACCTGTGCGAGCGGGAGCTGGGGGAAAAGCTCTCTCTGGAGCTGGTCATCCACATGGACCCCATTATCACCGACGACCCGGCAGTTGTGACGGCCAAGGCCGAAATGGCGGCGTCCCTGGCCCGTATCGACCCGGCTCTTACCCTGCACGACTTCCGCATGGTCAAGGGGGAGCAGCGCAGCAACCTGATCTTCGACGTGGTGATCCCGCCCGGCTTCACCATGCGGCACGAGGCTCTCAAGGCCAACATTGCCGCCGCCGCCCGGGAAATCGACCCTTCCTACTGCACGGTGGTCAATCTGGACATGGATTATACGAGAGTGCATGAATAGCGTATAATATACCAAAAAGGGCTGGAATTCAGGTTTGAATTCCAGCCCTTTTTGGTATATTATGTATCATCCGATCCAAGCGTATGCAACACAGCGCGCCGCCTGCATATGTATACGCTTTGCGCAAATTTTTTGCGAGGAGCTCGACGCCGCTAACGAAAATCTATATCATTCGCCTTTTCTTAACTCATATCGGAAAAACCGTTCATTAATCAGCTTATGCTTCAGCATCCTGTCGCTCACAATCGTCTTATCCGCTATCCTAAAACCGATACGGTTATACATTTTTTCCCATTTTGGGGGAGGCAGGAAGCATACGCCTACGCCCGCCGACTTGGAACCGAAGCATTTGGCCAATTTCGTGAATGGAGGAAAGGAGGAGGTCGTCAGCTTATAGACAACCGGCGCAAAATGATTTCTGCATATAAAACCGCCGTAATAGCATTCATAAACAGATAAAACGCCGTCTGGCTTTATGATGCGTTTGATTTGTTCAAGCAAGGAAGCGTAACCAGCCAGAGTAGACGAATAGGTTTCGTTTATTAAATGGTGAAAAACCAGATTCGCAAAAACAATATCAAAGCTGTTATCCTCAAAGGTTGATATGACGTCAAAAATAGAAGCTTTTACAAACCGGACGCCCTTCTTTGCATTTTTCCAATTATCATATTCCATATTATCAACCACTATGATCTGGCATTCCCCATCCAATGTATCCGCTAAAAGATTCGCGAAATAACCGCTTGCGCCGCCAATATCCAATATCCTGACCGGCTTGCTATGAATAAATTTTGTAGCTATCTCAACTAATTTATCAGCGGTTCCCTGCTCATAGCCGGCATAGAGCTCGGCTTGCGCAGAAGAGATTTGCCGGGTTTGATTCTGTTCGTTATTGCTGCCCACTACTTTACCTCCATCATAATACTCTCACATTCAAAAAATTACATCCACATTATACTCAATATATTAAGTATAGTCAATAGATTAAGTGTGCTAACATGTTTAACGGGCAAAGGAGTTAAACATGATTACATACGAGCCTTTTTACCAAACTCTTTTTAAAAAGAATATAACAGAGTATCAGCTCATCTATAAGGAAGGTCTTTCCGCCAACACCCTGCACCGTATGCATAAGGGACTGGCCATCACCACCAAAACGCTGGATACCCTGTGCTTTATTCTGGACTGCGAGGTCTCGGATATTTTATTTTACGATAAGACAAAATAGAAGGACGAAGAGCTTAGACCCTTCGTCCTTCTTTGGTATAGAGGCAAAAACAGCCGCCCTTTCGGACGGCTGTTTCGTTTGCATGCGAAAAGCGGCTTAACTTAGGCGCGCTTCTCCTTGATGGCGGCCTGCGCGGCGGCCAAACGGGCGATGGGCACCCGGAAGGGA
>JAAVYX010000256.1 GCA_022791355.1 Clostridiales bacterium
AGAGGAAATCCGCAGGATTTCCGGGAGGCGCGTCTTTTGCATACTTTTCTTTGCGCAAAGAAAAGTATGTCGCGCCTCGCGAGCAGGAAATGGAGAAAGAAGATAAGGATACCTGGCGCGAAACCCTTCTCCCGGCTAAGTAAAAAAGGAAAAGGAAAAGCGAATTGGCCGCGAAACCTCTATCTAAGTTAAAAATGATAAATTTGTCTAATATCCCTCAGCATCAAAAATATGCAGAATTTCTGGAAAATAAAAAGAAAACCGCTTTGCGGACATTATACCAGATTTTCCCGCTTCCCGCCACCCCCAAACCCTTCAAAAGACAAACCGCCTCTTTCCAGAGAAAGAGGCGGCCTATCCAGCCTAAGGGCGCCGAAGGTCTCATATGTATCCAGCTTCTCCACGCAGGACATGACCGCATCCGGATAGCTGAAAGCGTCGATATTGGGAATCTCCATGCCCCAGCGGGGAATGATAAACTCCCAGCAGGCGGCCACGGTATAATCCCTTGCGTCCTCCAGGTCGTAGCCCAGCTGCACCAGACCGTCGATAACCACGTCGTCGTTGGCGTACTGGGGGAAGCCCAGACCGGCCTTGGTTAAGAGGGAGCCCTCATAGTAAACCTCGGCAGGAGTGTTCTTATCCACCCGGAGGTTAATCTTGGGGTCGATCATCAAAAGCTCCCGGGAGGCCCGCAGACAGGCGGCCGACAGGTCGTTGTAAACCGGGTTGCCCTGCCGGTCGCAGCCGCCCAGCATCATGCTCTGGCCGTTGTCGCCCTGCTGCACGCCGGGATACAGGTCGTTATCCCGGTTGAAGGTGGTGAAGAACTCCTCTAAAAGGGAGAAGGCCTCCTCCTCAGTCAGCCGGCCCTCGGCAATGTCCTTCTTCCAGTAAGGATACATATACTGGTCGAACCGGCCGATACAGTTGTGGTTTTCTCCCTCGCACCAAAGGGCGAAATGTAGGATACGGAAGAACTGCAAGGCCTCGTGGAAGGTGGTCGCTCCCTCGGCTGGCACTCGGTCCAGCAGGGCGGCCACGGTTTGATTCCCAACCCGCAGGGCCTCCTCCCGGTACCGGTTGGCCAACTCCAGCACCGCGTCTATGGAGCCTATGACGCTGTGCAAGAACAGCTTCTGCTTTTCATTGGCCGTCTCCATTCGGTCTATACAGCGCTGGCGCTGATAGTCCAGACCGGTGGAGATGGTGGTGGCGTAGTCGGGACAAATGTTGCCTACGATCCAGGCGTTCTGCCCAAACAGAGCTTCCTGTCTCTCCTTGGAATAGATGTCGGGAAGGTAGGTTACGGTGCGCAGATAGGAGATGCGCTCCTCGGGCAGCACCACCGGCTTTTCCTCAGCCAGCATGATCCGCAGGCGTTCGGTCATACGTTCCTCGGGCGAAAGGCCCCTTTTGTCGAACTCCTGCCAGAGACAGCGGTCCAGCGTCCGGCGGTATTTATGGTGCTCGCGGTTCATAAGCATGTCGCGAAGCTGTTTTACACGGTTATCCATTGACATTCACCTCTATACATATTTTTCAGGAGGCTAAGAGGGTATTTTAAAAAGAGAAAACGATGTATGGTTTTCGCCGGGGATGTCTGCACGAATAGCCGAAAACTGTTCTCGCATCCCGACGCAATAGCGCCTCTGCTTGAGGGTCCCGGCGCTTATGCGCCTCGGCGTTGCTTCTCACAAAGAATGATCCTAGAGATTTGGCCGCAAGCCAAACCGGGACGTCAGAGAGACGTTTGACCTTTGGATAAACTCGGCCGCCAATAAGGAACGTTAAACCCCTTGCAAAGATGTAGGCAGACCGTATACTTCACCCGGAAAAGGCAACAGATGCGTCAAAAATCCAAGAAATACAAGTCTGGGGCATTTAAGTTGCTTCCCGCCAGGGACACCGGAAAGACCTTCAGCCATTCGCCTTATATGATCCGAACAAAAAGACGCATCATTTTGGGATTTTAAAACAGACGCTAGAGCGCCCGCGTAGATTCTCTTACAATCAGCTTGGTTTTCAAAACGATCTGCTCCCGAGCGTCCTCCTGAATCTTTTTCAGCAGCAGCTCGGCGGCGGCGGTAGCCATGGTCCGCTTGGAGGAGCTGACGGTGGTCAGCAGTACCGGGAACCGGAAGCGGGACTGGATATCGTCAAAGCCCATAACCGAGATATCCTTCGGCACCCGCAGCCCCATATTTTTGAGGGCCAAAATGGATTCCCATGCGATCAGGTCGCTGAAGGCCAGCAGGGCCGTCACCGACGGATGCTGCTTGAGGGCTTGAGCGAGCACGTCTCCCCAGCCGCCGGCCTGGGAGGAGCCGCTGTAGATCAGCTCTGGCCGGCAGGCGACGCCCATCTCTTTAAAAGCACGCTGATAGCCCTGCAAACGTTCGGCCGCGCTGGAAATATGCAGCGGGCCGTTGAGGAAAAGGATGTCCCGATGGCCCAGCTCCAGCAGGTATTTGGCGGCGATGTAGCCGCCGTTCTCATCGTCGCAGACGACATAGTCGGCGTCCTCGCCGGCAAACCGGCGGCCGATGAGCACAAAGGGTACGCCGGTCTTCTGCAAAAAGCGAATATTTTCCCGAGACCTTTGCACCGGGCATAGAATAATCCCGTCCACATTCTTCTGTACGGCCGAGAGGATGGCCTTATACTCGTTCTCCTCATCCTCGTCGGTGTTGA
Organism: Clostridiales bacterium; assembly: GCA_022791355.1. GTDB lineage: Bacteria > Bacillota > Clostridia > Oscillospirales > Acutalibacteraceae > Howiella. The sequence goes on from JAAVYX010000256.1 coordinate 2,695, forward strand.
GAATAAAGGGAGTATAGCCCAGCTCCCGGATGTAGGTCTCGATCTCTCGCACCATGATGGAAAAATGGGGGTTGGAGATGTCGCCCAAGATAATGGCGATGGTCTTGCTGATCCCCGAACGCAGAAAACTGGCCGAGGCGTTGCCGATATACCCCATCTCCTGGGCGGTCTTTTGAATCAGCGCGCGGGTCTGTTTGGAAATATCGGGTTTTTCCTTGAGAGCGTGCGATACCGTATTGATGGAAAACCCAGTCGCCACCGCGATGTCCCGCAGCGTAACCGTCTTACTTCTCCCCATATTTCCAACCCCAGCTTTCTGTAAATTTGGGTCATATGAGCCCTTTCAAGGGCCCGTTTTCCTTTCATTTTATGCCTTGCGGGCCAAAATCTTGCAGATTTCCATGACGTCGCCTATGGTGAACGCCATATCGCCGTCCAGATTGCCCCGCCGCATCTCGTCCTCTGTGGGCGCTTTCCCAGCCAACTGCCGGGCCAGTACCTTACAGGCTTCCATCACATCCTGGATGGTCACTTCGCCGTTGCTACCCAGGCCGCCCGGTACAAGGGCCTGCTGGCCGCCCCTTTCGATTTTAACTACAGTATAAGACCTGGGAGCCACTGTGACAAGCACTTTATTCTCCCGCACCCCCTTTTCCAGCGTCTTTACAGAGGGCTTTACATGGTCGGGGCTGTAGGCGGCGTTTGTATCGCTCAAGCTGCCGGCGTTCAGGGTGGTGATCGTCAACTTATTCAGCTGGGCCGAAAGGCCCTGGAGCAAAACCGAAACGCCCAGCTCCTCGCTGCCGCTGTTGGTAAACTTGAGGGGCACCACATCCCTGTCCTCGCTGCGGTCGGCCGCATGGTTGAGGTTAGGAACCGTCCGGTCCAGCGCGGCCTGGATTAGGTTGGGCTGATAGGTATCATGGGCCATCTGGGTGACGTAGGCCGGCGGCTGGAACCAGACCGAATCGTTGTCCATAAAGACCAGATCCTGATCCTAGCCGTTGTCGTTGTGCCCGTCCACCTGTAAGCAGTTGGCCGAGCAGACAATGGGGCGCTTATCGCTGTATTTTTCCATATCGATGGTGGCGTAGGCATTGCCCAACGCCCGCTCCAGATTGTGAGCCAGGGCGTTAAACTCAAAGATCACCACCTTGGTTTCGGTACCGGGACAAACCTTGTGCAGCGCGTCGTGGAAGCTGAGCAGCACCTTGGTGTAATCGGCGCTGGAGCCGGGGCCGTGGGTCCAGGTATGCACGTCGAAATACACCGTCCGCCCGCGGGCCTTGACGAACTCCATGATGGATTTGTGTCCCTTCAGGTTGGTAATCCCCGAGGCCGCGCCGGTGAAGTTGCCGGGGTCGGCGATCACGTCATTGTAGACCAGGTCGGCCGCAACCAAGGTGATATCCGCGTCCCGCTCCCATATGGCGGCGGCCAAACGGTTAAAAGCGGTCGGCGTAAACGGCATCGATCCGCTCCTCGTTGCCAATTTGCAGGTAGGGCAGGTCGTAGGGCTCCGGATGGCCCATTTCGATACGCTTTTTCACCCAGGGATTCCGTCCGTCGACGCCGGTGGCGAAATCGATGAAATCCACCATGTCCCGCTCGGTCTCGTAGCTGTTGAAGGTGGGGATGCCCAGAACGCCCAGGGCCTCGCAGAGGTCCAAAAACTCCTTTATGCCGAATCCGAAGGAAGAACAGGAATACCAGCAGCCGTTGTAGGAGGGCCGGTCCTCCGGCTCGCCCAGCATGCGCTTCCACTTATAGTCCGAAACGTTGACCATGCTGCCGCCGAACCGCAGCAGGATCAGGTTCTGCTCGGCCAGCTTCTCGGCCACGTCCCGGCGGATGGGCAGACCTTTGTACCGTCCCCATTCGCCGGGCTGCAAAAAGACGTAGCCCAAGTCCAACGTGCCGGTCCCCCGCAGCTCGACCGTCATACGGCCGGCCGCGTCCTTGGTATCCGGCGTGAGGGTAAAGGCGTACTTCTTCCAGCCGCCGCCGGACTCCACGTCCAACCGGGTCTCGGCGTACTTTCTGGTTCCATCGGCACTTTCCAGTGCCAGATAGGCCGCCGCCCCTTCCTGGGAGCGGGCGTAGAGATAACCCTCGTATTCCTTATCCTGCTCAAAGTTCATGCCCTTGCGGTTAAGCCCCATGTTCCCGACCCCCACGGCCCCCTCCCCCAACTGGAAAGAAATCCGCTGGCTTTGGGCTCCCGAGGCAAGCAGGCTTTGGGTATAAGGGGCGGTTTTATCCAGCCGCCATTCGCTCTGGGCCGTCTCCCGCTGCACCTCGTCCCACATGCCGCTGACCGAACCCCGGATGGTGGGGACGGGGATTTCAACCTGTTGGCCGCCTGCCGGCCGGAACCGGATATTCCCGAATTTTCCCGCGCCGTCCCAGGCCCGGAAACCCATGACGCCTGCCGTGACCGACGGGGCGGTTGGATAATCCCCCACCTTCTGATCGTACACAAAAATGGCGATATTGTCCCTGGTGGTCTCCACCTTGAGACTCAGCCACTTCCCCGCCGCCGCATCGGCACAGGGGTATTCCCGCATATCGCTGAAATTATTTTCATGGCGGGCCGCCCGAACGGCGCCGTTCATCACGCCCGCCTTGTAACCGTAAAAGTTATCCGCGCCGGCCTTGGCCTCCCGGGTTTTGACGATAAAGCCCACCGGGCCGTTTCCCTCAAAATACACGTCGGCCGAAAAGGTCCCGCTCTCGCAGTCGGTATCGTCCAGCGCCATCTTGGGGCCGTTGTCCTGCCGGGCGATCGATAGTATACCGCCGCCGGCCCCGGCCTCGGCGGTTCACTCGCCGCCGGCGCTGGAAAAACCGTCCATCTTCACCCCGGCCGGCTCGGCAAAGCTCTCGCCGAACAC
>JAAVYX010000257.1 GCA_022791355.1 Clostridiales bacterium
GTAGCCCCAGGTTTTGACCGGCGCACTGTTTTCCGTGCTCCCGCTGGCCGACTCCGCCGCCTGCCGTTCGGATCCGTCTACCAAAATACGGTAGCTACCGTTCCCGTTGCGCAGCAGCCGCCAATAGCATGGGGTATCCGACAGGGTCAGCGGCGAGGCGTACTCGTTCTTAGCCGACAGATACCGATTTCCGATATTACAAGGCCGGATGGTATATTGCCCGGTCGAAGAATTGTACAGACTGATATACCATAACTGATTGTCCCGCCCGTGAAAATTATAAATACAGGTGCCTGTTCCCACCGCCGAACCGCCGTTCACAAGATCCAAATACCGTTCGCAGCCCCCGTTGCGGATAAAATAGTATCCGTTTGTCAAAGAGGTGTCCGCCGTGTATTCTACCACAAAGGCCGGCCGGCCGGCTTCAACGCTGTAATCCGCCGAGTAAAAGGTCCGGCAGCTGGTTTGGGGACAGTTGCTGCCCGGCATCAGTATGATGCCCTGCCGGGAATCCAGCGACGTGGACTCGCCCAGTTCGACATAGAGCCAGGTTTGCAGCAGAGAGGTCATAGGTATTTTCAAGATAGTCAAATCGGTATTGGACAGGGTCGCGCTGTAAAAGATGTCGTACCGGTTCTCAACGTCGGCATAGGTCACCGTATCCGCGTCCCAGCATACGGTAGGGCGACCTACCTGAAGCGTCCAGCTGTCCGCCGCGCCGCCGACTGTAGTATTATAATATGCGTTGGTTATTTTGCTTGGATTGATAAATTTTAACACCGATGTATCCATTTGGGCCAGCTTCATGGCCCGCAGCCGGCTTCTCCCGGTCAGATAATACCCTACATAGTCATATGCCGAGGTGTGATAGTTTCCGGAGTCGTCTTTAAACACCGTCGTATCCTTGGTATCCCGCCGCCAAGCCGTATTGGTCTCGGCCGAAAGGGGATAAACGGTGGCCGGATCGGTCAGAAAATCCTCATCCAGCACGGCGGTTATAGTATACGTTCCATTCTCGGCCGGCGTAAGGCGGTAGGAATTATAATAGCTTACATCGGTATAGCTGCCGGTCTGCTCATAACGCGCACTGCGCAGCTCTATCGGGTTCAAGGTGCATACCGTCTCGCCGCTCTGGGGATCCTGGAATAGGATCATATGGCTCGCCAGCGCTTGGGGCGTCAAACCGTGGGGATCAATCGTAAACCGGAATTCATTCCGCCCCGTATACCGCTCCAAATCCATTTGCAGCTGAAGGCCGTCCAATGTATAGGCAAGGGTCAGGTCGGTCTGGGTTGAGAGCGCATCAGTATATCTAACCGGCGCTTCCTCGCCGCCGGTTTGCTTTACCTTGCTGTTCTTCTCGGCCTCCGGGAAGATTTCCAGCCGGTATCCGCCGGCCTCCAGCATCACGCCGTCCGCAATACGGGCGGGCAGGTAGGCCTTCCAATCGTTATCCGGGTTTTCAAAGGCGTAGACCGCACGGCCCTCCCCGTTCTTTTTCTCGGTCTTTTTCGCCTTTTTGGTTTTAAAGCGCACCTCCCCTCCTGCGTCCCGGTATTTCACCGGCTGATCGTACATATACAGAGTACGGGACCCGTCCGCCTTTTCAAAGACGATGCTGCTCAGATCCGCCGCCAGGTCGGACGAGAGGCCGGTAAAGCCCTCCTCCTCCATAACCGTTTGCAGCTCGGCCGGCAGGACCGGCCCGGCCCCGGTCTCCTGGGCCGCCGCCGGACCGGCCGCCGTATGCAGAAGCCCCGCCGCCAGTACCGCAGACAGCAAAAGGCTTCCCATTCGTTTTTTGAACATGTTCCCATGCCTCCTTCGCTGTTCTACGGACCCGTCCGCCCAAAGGCTTCCGGGTATCGCCCCTCTTGATCCACAGGCTCGATTTGTGCATATCGTAACAAAATATTTCCTCTTTCATTCCCAATAACAGTATAATCCTCACAATCACATTTGTCAATCATTTTTGGAAATATATCGTTTTGCACAATTCGACAAAATACGTGTTTTTTCGCGGATTCCTATACAAAAACAGCCCGCTCCACACCTTCGTGGAGCGGGCTGCCGCTGTTTTCGGGCTTTTACCTCACCTTTCGATTGCGCCGCCAGCTGATGAGGACATACAGCCCCAACAGCGCCGCCACCGATCCGGCCAGCACGGCGTACATCTGCCAGGTTTCAACTTGATGGCCGAAAAAGTAAAGCCGGCTGTCAAAGCTGTCCCGCAGGCCGTCGAGCAGTTCGGCCGGCAGGTCGCCTTCCAGGGTTTCCAGCACGCCGTTCATATAATGGCCTCGCAGCAGGGCGGTGCCGTAGGTGCCGGGGATAAAGGCCACGAAATTGCGGATGGGGGCGGCGAATTGGGAAATAGGCATATAAGCGCCGCAGAGAAAGCCGTACATGGAACTGACCAGGGTGGCCACGGCGCTGACCCCGCCCTGGGTAGAGAGAAACTGCTCCACCAGCGCGGCCAGAGCGGTTCCGAACAGAATGCAGAGGAACAGATCCAACAGAATGAAAAGGACATCGGAAACCGAAAGGTACCAGCCTACGGCGGACAGATAGAGGAAGCCCACCCCCATGGCGATGAGACAGACGATCAGGGTGGTGACCAGGTTGGCTATGTAGTAGCTCACGGCCAGCAAATCCCGGCGGACGGGCGAGACCAGCAGGTCGTTTATGCTGCCCTTGATTTTATCGTCCACCATAATAATATTCGAACAGAAAGCCACGGTTACGCTGCTGACCCCCAATATGGATGACATCAGCCAGCCGCCGGTAAAAGCGTCGATGGCCTGGCCGGACACCTGGAAGCCCTCGGGGATAAAAGCGTTAAAGGAACTGACGTAGACGCTTTTCAAAAAGGTTACAAAGAGGACTAAGAGGATTAAAGGGGAAAGCAGCGACATGAAAAAGGTCATTTTGTCCTTGAAATAAAGCTTCATATTCCGGGCGGTCAGCAGCCGCAAAACGGTTAAGCTACGCATGGGCTTCCTCCTTCAGCTCCTTGCCGGTGGCGGCTAAGAAAACGTCGTCCATTTTTCCCTTGACTACCTCGAAATCCTGGAACAGGCCGGGGTGCCGGAGAATCAGGGCCTTGGCGTCGGCCGTATGGGGCACCGCCATCCGAAGATAGCCGTTTTGCGCCTCATAGGCCAGTCCCAAGCCCTCCAGCTGGGCGGGCTCGGTTTTATAGAGCTTGATATAATCGCCGGTATAGGCGTTCTTCAAATCGTATGGGGTCCCCTCGGCCGCCACATGGCCGCTGTCCAGAATCACCACATAGTCGGCCTCGGCGGCCTCCTCCATGTAATGGGTGGTGAGGAAGACGGTCAGTCCCTGTTCCCTTCGCAGCCGGGCGATAACGTCCCACACCATCCGGCGGGTCTGGGGGTCCAGGCCGGTGGTGGGTTCGTCCAGGATGAGGATTTCGGGCTGGTGGAGCATGGCCCGGGCCACGTCGATTCGCCGCCGCTGGCCGCCGGACAGCTTACCCAGCGGCCGGCGCAGCAGCTCCTCCAGATGCAACAGCTCGGTCAGTTCCCCCAAACGGGCGGTGAAGGCCGGGCCGGTTACGCCGTAGAGGGCCGCCCGCGTTTTCAGGTTGTCCCGGACGGTGAGCAGCTGATCCAGACAGGAGTTCTGGAAGACCACCCCGATTTTCCGCTTGACCTGGTCGGGCTGCCGGTCCACGTCGGCCCCGTCCACGATTACCTCCCCCGCGTCCTTGCGCAGCTGGGAACAGAGGATGGATATGGTGGTGGACTTGCCCGCGCCGTTGAGCCCCAAAAAGGCGAACAGCTCTCCCCTCTTGACCCGGAAACTCACGTCGTCCACAGCCTTCACGTCTCCAAAATACTTTTTAAGGCCGCGCACCTCGATGACATTGCTCATACGTTCTGATACCTCCTTAACAATGCTGCATACTCGTCGTATAAGAAGCCGTCCAGCTCCTCCTCGGTAAAATCCGCATACCCGGTGGCCGCCATGACGGCCAAGCCGTGGGTAAAAATCCACATATGCAGATGAAAGGCGGATGCCTGCTCACGGGTAAGGCCGGTAGCGTCCACCACGGTGGACAGGATGTAATCCATACTATCGTCCTCTATGACCGGGGGAAGCGCCTCGGCCTGTCTGTCCCGCATGAAAAGCAGGCGAAAAAGATTGCGTTCCTCCCTGGCAAAACGAATATAGGCCAGACCCGCCTGCTTGTAAGGCTTTTCCGGCCGCTTTTTACTCTCGTCGATATACCGGTTATAGACCTTCGCGGCCTGCCGGAGCACGGCGGCCTTTAAGGCGTTCATATCGCCGAACTGACGAAAGATCGGTTGGGTGGAGCAGCCCAGCTCTTTGGCTAAGGAGCGGGCGTTGAGGGTCTCAAAGCCGGTCCGGCGTACCAGCTCCACAGCGGCCTCCACCATTTGGGCTTCAGTATACTGAATTCTGGGCGGCAAAGGATTTGCCCTCCTTTGGAACAGCATTAAACATCACACGTTATGTTACATTTGTTATTTTATCATATTAAAAAATGGTTGTCAATATATAAATAGGTCAGAATCACCCTGACACAACCTGTATAAATAGTATATCATTCTATATGCACCATACGGGGAGGGATAAATATGACCTATCAGAAAAGACTCCGGAACCTGCGCGAGGACCACGACCTTTCGCGGCGGCAGATAGCCGAGCTGCTGTTTATTTCCCAATCGGTCTACGCCCGATATGAGCAGGGACTGACCGCGCTTCCCAGCGATGATTTAAAAAAGCTATGCGAGCTCTACGGCGTATCGGCCGATTTTATTTTGGGTCTTGACCAAACGGCGGCAGAGGGTAAAGAGAATCATTCTTTGCGCCGCTGCCCGCTGTGCGGGCGGGCGCGAGCATTTTAAAAGGATTTTGTCTTTATGCGTAAATGAAAAAGAAAACAAATAGGGATAGATCGTCCCACCTACTATCGTTATAAAAGAGCAAATGAAAACCACCCTGCAAAAGCAAGGTGGTTTTTCCTTTATGCCTGTCGAGCCAGAATTTTACAAATCTCCATAACGTCGCTGATGGTGAACGTGTCGTCGCCGTCCAGATTGCCCCGCAGCATTTCTTCTTTTGTGGGCGCCTTGCCGGCCGACTGCCGGGCCAGCACCTTACAGGCCTCCATTACATCCTGTATGGTAACATTCCCGTTCCCGTCCATATCGCCGGGGACGATCCGCCCGGGAAGCTGCATTTCGGCGGCCAGAAGACGGGGAAGGTTGAGAATAGCCGTTCTGCCCTCGTCGGTAAGACCGTCATAGGCCGCGCGAAGGTTCTCCACCTCCTCGTATTCCGCCTCGGTGATGGTATCGGGCAGGGCCTCGATCCGGTTATAGACCTCCAAGACGGCGGGGTCGTCCAAATAGGTAAAGTCTACGGTATAAACCGCCGTCGCCCCGGCGACGTTGGTCAGGGTGATACGGGCTTGCTCCTCGGTCTGCTCCACGGCCACGGTATCGGCCGGATTCTCCGGACGCGCCGTTACCGGCAGGGTGACGCCGGCCGGCAGGGTGACGTTATAGGCGAGAGTTTCGGGATCAAAACCGGGCAGCGGATAATCCCCCGCCTTGATTTCGGCCAGTACGCCCACCCGATAGGTAAAGTTTACGGTGTAGACCACCGTCGGCCCGGCGGCGCTGGTCAGGGTTATAACGGCCTTCTCCTCGGTCTGCTCCACGGTCAGGGTATCGGCCGGATTCTCCGGACGCGCCGTCACCGGCAGGGTGACGCCGGCCAGCAGGGTTACGTTATAGGAAGCGGCGGCGGGAGCGAAGTCGGGCAGAAGCTCCTCCCCTACCCGGATTTCGGCCAGAGCGCCGTCCAGATAGGCGGCGAACTCCCAAACAGAAAGGCCGCTGCCCGCGGCCGTTTTCTCGGTGACATGCAGCCGAAGCCGTCTCGTATATACGGTTGGAAAGGAAAGGGCGCGGCTGAAGCCCAGACCGCCCCCTGAAACGATGGTCTGCCAGTCCTCTCCATCCCAATATTCCAAGGCGTAGGCGGCGGCCGCCTCCCCCGCTCCGGCGGCGCCGTCGACCCAGCCCTTGTCATAGCTGCCGAACCAAACCCGGTTCAGGGCGGTTTCGCGGCCGAAATCCAGCTGAAGCCAGGGAGATTCGTCCTCCGGCGCGGCCATCCAGCGGCTCTCCCCCGAGGCCCACCCGTCGGCCGCGGCCGCGGCCGGATAGCCCTCGGCCTGACTGCTGGCGGCGACCTCTGCAGTCAGGGCCAAATTGGTTTTGGCGGCGGAACGTATCACGCTGGGGTAATCCTTGAGGCTGACGTTCAGATCCACACGGTTTCCGCTGATACCGTCTATCGTCCCACTCTCGGAATACTGCCAGATTTGATAGGGATACTGGAAGTTGGTCTGGTTGGTGTAGTGGGCCAGCCAGATGTCCCAGCCCCCTAAGCGGGAGATTTCCATATCGTCCAGCAGCCAGCTTTTGGAGGCGTAAATGGTGGGATAGTATCCCGCCGACCGAATGGTCTCGCAAAAGTCGATGGCGAAATCGGTACGGTCCTTGTCGGTCAGGCCGGCCAGATTGGTCCGGGCCTCGTCCAAGGGATAATACTCGGTGTCAAAGGCCACGGGATAGGTCAGGCTGTAGCCCTTGATGGCCTCCAGCACAAACTTTGCCTCCTCCACCGCCTCGGCGCGAGTGATGGCCTGTGAGAAGAAATAGACCCCGCAGTCGATACCGGCGGCCTGGGCTCCCTTTAGATTCTGCTCAAAGTTTACGTCCAGCTTCATATTGCCGGCCTGCCCGTAGCCCCGGTAGCCAACCCGAATCATGGCGAAGTCCACCCCGGCGGCCTTGACGGCGGCCCAGTTGATATTCCCCTGGTAGACCGACACGTCGATGCCCCGCTTGGAGGACAACACGCCCTTATCGTTGAAATAATACTTGAAACCGCCTGCGGTCTGCCAGCCGGTGACCGGCTGCCCGTCCACATAAAAATAGGTGTTCCCGTCCTTCTCATACCAGCCGTTTTCCGGCGGAGGATTCTGCTCGGACGACCCGTCGGGCTGGGAAGCCGTCGATTCGCCCGAAGGAAGCTGGGAAGAGGAAGCGGGCCGGGAGACGGTCTCGGATACCGTAGAGGAAACCGACGGGGGCGGCGGGGGCAGGGTATCCTGGATTTCCTCCTCCGGCTCCTCCCGAGACGGCTGATTATACTGGGGATCGTCCTCCCTCATCTCCTCCTGGCTGGGGATGTAAGCGGGATCGTCGGTGAGCTTGTCCCCGGCTATGGGAATCTGCACCTGCTCGGCCAGCTGGGCGGTAGTCGGTTCCTCGGGCTGAGAGGACAGAGGGGCCGAATCGGAAGAGGTTTGCGGTTGCTCGCTCCAAACGCTGGCGCCGGCCTGGCTGGACGGACGGCTGATGACGCCCGCTCTGGCGTCGGACATGGCCGCGTCCAGCCGGCCGGTATCAACGGCGGGCTGACAGGCGCAGAGACCGGCCAGCAGACAACTGACAAAAAGCGCGGCGATTTTTTTACTGGGTGTCATAATGGGTAACTTTCCTCCTGTTATGTAGCCGCCAGCGGCGGGGTAAAAATGGTATTATGGTTTATGGTTGGGCGCGAGACGCGAGGGTTGGCAGCAGATTTTTCTCTGTCTTTGCATTATAGTCAGCGCGAGGGCTCGCAACAAGAGTACTTTGACCTTTGGGGACTGAGAGATAGGGTTCGCGTCAGGTAACCTTCCGCATAATCCCATACCTGTACCCGCGCGTGCCAGAAACGCCGCGCTATTGCTCAGGAACAGCTTCTATCTACTGTGAAAACCGCAAGCGCCCTTGCTGTCTTCGCTTTTACAATCACCTCCCCTATCGTCTCCACTATTTCGGATATGTCCTAAAAGACATGGGACTCAAACCGACTTTCAGTATGATATGTCGCCTTAATATACATTCTGATTTTCACGATATCCGCGCCAAACATTTTCAAAAAAATGATCGTCGTCAGGGATGGGGCGCACATCGCGCCATGCCGTCTGAAAGCAATCACCGTTTTTCATCACCTGCTGTATTCTTCCGTATACCGTATCGCCGTCAGGCTGAAAACGGAAAAGCTCTTCCAGTCCGTCCCGAAGCTTTCCGGTATCGTCGCAAATCAGGGATGAGCCGCGTGTTTTACCAATCGTCTGCGAAAAATCGATAAGCGCTGTTAAAACAGCCGCTTGAACGGTAAGCATATCCTTCAGCTTATAAGCTTGAAACAGCGTTTTGACGTCCGAAACGCCTACGTCGCTTTCAAAGCGTTTCAGTTTTTCAAGAACTTCCTCCGCTAACCTTTGCATCGCGGCCAGTTCCCGTATTGCGGCGCCGCTCTCGCTCATCCTGCGCGCAGCGTGGGTATATATATCTTTTGCGTTATTAGGATTTTTTAACGCCCTATCGCAAAAGTCTGTATGACGTTTTCGCGCCTGTTCAGCAGCCTTTTGGAGCGCGCCGGCGTTTACAGTACGCTTGCTTTGTGAAATATATTCCGCGGCCCGCAGAGAGCCTACCTGCCCCGCGTTCAGCGCGCTGCCGCCGGGACGCGTAACGCCGTGGGTTCCCGCGCACTCGCCAACCGCAAACAGACCGCAAATATTCGTCTGCCACCACAAATCAACCGCTATTCCACCGTTGTTATGCTGTGCGCAGAGAGCTATTTCAAGATATTGCGAAGAGATATCCAAGCCCTTGGATTGATATAATTCCACGGCAGGCGGGTTCATTTGTAAGAGCCGCTCTATGGGTATACCAAAATCCGCCTTTGCGCTTGTAAGATATGCAAAAGCCTCGCTTGCAAGCTTTTCAAAGTCTATCTTGGACAGTCCGAAAGGATTTTTTGTAAAATCCAGATAGACCCTGCGGTTTTTCATGACACGCTCGCGGTAAACTAATAAATCGATCACAGAGGAGCCGTCAAGCACCTTCTTACTGTCAAAGGGCCATTGGTAGCCCTTTAGAAAGACCGCCGAAAGGGCCTCGTACGGATCAGTGAAAAAATCCAGCAAAAATTCGCGTTCGCCGTCTTCTCCAACCGAAACAAACCGGGGCAGCACCTGCATATATGTGCCTGAAACATTCCACCTCGGGCGTACAGACGCGAGGCCGTATTGCCATTCGGTCATATTTTGCAGCGCCGCGCCCGCATCGACGGCAAGTCCCGTGGAGCCCGTATGCCCTTCAGGATATACGCTGTCGGCGTAAATGCCGGCCGGGCCGCCTGTGGCGAGCACCACATGGGGACAGGAAAAACACACAAACTCTCCCGTTCCCATTTTCAGGCACAAAAGGCCGCACACGCCGTCCTTATCCTTTAATATTTCAACGGCAAGCAATCGGTCAAAAACCTCTATATCCAGCTCCCGCGCCTTTTTTTCCAGCGCCTGGGTCATATACTTGGAGGTCAGAGGACCCGCCGAAGTCGCCCTCGCAAAGGGGTCGTGATCGGTTTTATAGCCTACATATTCCCCGTATCGGTTTTTCGGAAAGGCAACGCCCAATTCGCACAGGTGCAAAAAAGAGCGTGCGGACAGAGCCGCCTCGCAAAGCGCCGTATCGCCGTCCACCGCGCCGCAGGAGAATAAGTTTTCGGCCATCTGCATGACGCTGTCCGGCGTATCGCCGCCAAGCCCCAGCTTATAATAGGTCTGCTTATCGCTTCCGGTGTTGCGGGAGGTGCCGCATTTAACCGCCTCTGTAACGATCGCCACGCTTTTTTGACCGAACTGCTTGATACGCACCGCGGCGTTATATCCGGCGGCGCCCGTGCCTACGACAATGGCGTCATAAGATCGTATGTTCATGGTTATAACCTCTGTATGTGAAATCCGCCGTCAACGTCTATGGACTGTCCCGTAACATAAGGCAACGCGCCGCTTATCAGCACATAAATTGCCGAAGCGATATCCTCCGGCCTTCCCCAACGCTTTACCGGCAAAAGTCCGCCGTTAATCAAACCGTCATATTTCGCCTTTACCTTTTCGGTCATACCCGTAGCGATAATGCCGGGACGTATCTCGTTTACCATAATACCGTATTCCGCAAGACGGTCGGCAAACAAGGCGGTTATCATAGAAACACCGGCCTTGGATATGCAGTATTCCCCCCTGTTCACAGAACTGGTATAGGCCGACATGGAGGAAATATTCACAATGTTCCCCTTATTTTCGCCGCTGTTTTGCAGCATGGCCTTAGCGGCCGCCTGCGTCAAAAACAGAGTTCCCTTAGTGTTTATATTCATGACAAAATCGTAGCTTTCCTCACTCATTTCAAGCAGGTCGGCACGCACCCGTGGAGCCACTCCCGCCACATTGACCAAAGCGTCAATCCTGCCGTATTTCTCCAAGGCCCCGCTTACAAAGCTTTCTCTGTCCTCCGCCTTGCTTAAGTCCCCCTTCACATAGGTAAAATCACCCGCAAGAGGACGGGGCGGACTGTCCGCAATATCCATTCCCACAACCGCAATATCGTTTTCCAGCAATTTTTCAGCGGCCGCAAATCCAATTCCACCCGCAACGCCGGTAACCAAAGCAATTTTATGCATTTCAATCGCCATACGATACAAAATGCGCACAAAAGGGATCGTTTTCTCTGTGGCCCATCTAAGCGAATGGCCTTTGGCCATTTGTTGCTTCCCGCAAGGGACGCTCCCCTTTGAGGAGCGCTAGAGGGTCTCGCAAAACTATATGTCAAGCGTATGCCTTGTCTTGTAAAGCATGGATTTTCGCTCAGCCCATCGAGGGCTTCACAAAAATTTTGCTTTGCACGGCAAAGCA
>JAAVYX010000258.1 GCA_022791355.1 Clostridiales bacterium
AAACAGAAGCATTCAGATAAAGAAAAAACGGCATAGTCACTAAAACTATACCGTAATTTGACACAGCGTTGCCCTCGTACCCTTCACTTCTTTATGTGAAGGGTACAAAGGCGGCTATTTCTTATTTGTATGCGCCCGACAGGCAGGCGTTTTTACATATGAAGCCCATGACCAGGTTGCTTTGAACTGCGCGGCAATCGTCTGCCGCTAAAGCGCAAAACGATTTTATAAAGGAATCTCTGCGCGCCGTAAAATCATCGTTACTGTGCGACAGCCTGACAGATCCGGGAAGGCTGCCAGTCTCCATCTGGTCCGTCTATGCGAGCCGTCCTTTGACCGCTGTGCGTATGAGCTCGTAGGGACAGACGGTATCTTTACAGGATGGAAATCAGACGCAGGATAAACAGGCCGAACATGATGGCGATAGATAAAAAGGGCAGCTTGTCGGCGTGACGAAAGCGGGCGGCGCGGCAGCGCAGCCCCAAAGCGTTGCCTGCATATACGAAGAGGAATTGGCAAAGTCCCACCGCCAGCGGAGCCCAGCCAGGCATACCGCCCATGAGCGCGAAGCCCAAGCCAATATTGATCGAGTCTACAGAAAGGGCCGTGCCCAGCAGAAAGGCCTCTCCCGGTCCGATACTGTGGGAATCGTCCAGATCGCATTCCATGGGATTGCGGATGACCCGGATGGAAAGATGTAAGGATTTCAAGGTTATGTCAACAAGGGTTTTGGCCGGACGGTCCGGCTTTTTCTTTTTGGGAAGCAGCTGGCTGCACAGCATATAGACGCAGATGGCCGCCATCAGCGCCAGACCGATCAGCGAGCTGACGCGGGGACTGAAAAAGCCGGCGATCCATTTGCCCAGCCAAACCGACAGTCCAAAATATACAATAGAGCAGACGCATACGACCAGCTTGGACAGAAGGGAAATGCGGGTTTTTTGCAGGCCGTGCGCGAAGGCCACAGCGAAAGCGTCCAAGCTCAGGGCCACGGACAATGGCAAAATGGTAAGCATATTTCACCTCCCAAAGGTCCGGGCCCGACCCGTCCTTTGGCTGGGGAGGGTAGGCCCGAATGCCGTCAGGACATTCTATGCGGCTGACGGCAAAGGAGGTTACAGCGGTAATTATCTTCCATGCGAGAAGGTAAGAGCTTGTACCGATAGGATTTGCGCATGGAATTTTGAACAAATTTAGCTGGCGGCAAGACAAATATCGCCGGACTTCCGGCGATTATCGAGATTTTACAACGCGGCCGCCGGCCAAATTGCCCGAAATAACCCGCCCCATATCCTATTGGCGTAAGTTCTAGGCGCAATCGTCCGTCGGTTGACGGCATACGGGATATCCGGTATAATGCCTTTAGACGATAAACGCCTGTCGGATAGATATGTTTTTTAACATGCTCTAAAAAAGCAGACGCGCAAAGCATCACTTTAAACGGCAAAGGAGCGGTTATATATGACGCCGGAGGAAATCGCCCGTATCAACGCGCTGGCCCAAAAAAGCAAAAGCGCACAACTGAGTCCAGAGGAAAAAGCCGAGCAGGCGCGGCTGCGGAAAAAATACATTTCGGCCATGAAAAAAAGCCTCTCGCACCAGCTGGACCGAACTGTGATCGTAGAGCCGGACGGCAGCCGCCGTCCCCTCAAACGACGTTAGACCGCATGCCGTCGGTTTTTAAATATCTCATTCAAATGATTTATAAAGGAGGCGGCCGGTATGCAAGGGTTTGCGTCCTATCATCCCGCGGTTTTATTCTTTACCTTTTTGGCCGCCGCCGTTCTCACCATGTTTACCCAGCATCCGGCGCTTTTACTGCTGTCTTTGGCCGGCGCGCTGGGGCTTTTTATGATCGTAAAGGGGCCGGCGGCCGCCTGCAAAGGGTTGGCGTTTCGCCTGCCCTTTCCGCTGGCGCTGGCCCTTATCAATCCGCTGTTCAACCGGCAGGGCGAGCTGATCCTCTTTCGGCTGGGAGGGCTTCCCGTTACGCTGGAGTCCCTGCTGTACGGCCTGTCGGTGGGCCTGATGCTCACCGACGTAACCCTATGGTTCGCCAGCTTCAGCCGCATCGTCACTGCGGACAAGACCCTCTATCTCTTAGGCCGCCCTTTTCCCCGACTGGCTTTAATCCTCTCTTCGGCCATGCGGTTTGTCCCGCTTTTCTCCAAACAAGCGAGGGCCATCCATCAGGCGCAGAAAACTATGGGAATGTATGCGGGAAGCAGCCGTCGGGAAAGGCTGCGGGCCGGTATGCGCAGCTTTACGGCCCTGCTCGTCTGGTCGCTGGAAAACGCGGTGGACACGGCCGACGCCATGGAAGCCAGAGGCTATGGGCTGTCAGGGGGAACCCGGCCGGCCGGACAGAAGCTGCATAGTCGGGATATAACGGCTTTGCTGACGGCGGCGGCGCTTTTTATCGTCGGGGCAGCGGGCATTTGGGGACAGGACGCTCTGAAATTTACCTACTTTCCGCGATTTGTCTATGGACGCTTTTCGGCCGGCGGCTGTATAGTATATGTCTGCTGCGGCCTTCTGTTTTTTTTGCCCTGTCTGATGGAAGCAAAGGAGCATATGCGTTGGATACGATTACAATCCAAAATCTAAACTTTACCTATCCCCATGCCGGGTGTCCCGCCCTGCGGGAGCTCAGCCTGTCTTTACCGGCGGGCAGCTTTACTCTGCTCTGCGGCCCCTCGGGCTGCGGCAAGTCCACCCTGCTCCGGCTGATGAAAAAAAAGCTCTCCCCTGCCGGCGACTGTTCTGGAGATATCCTGTTTGAGGGCCGGCCGCTGGAGGAGATGACCGACCGCCGGCAGGCGGCCGATATCGGTTTTGTTATGCAGAATCCCGAAACCCAGATTGTCACCGATAAGGTTTGGCACGAGCTGTCCTTCGGGCTGGAAAACCTGGGAGTCCCCGCCGCCGCCGTCAAACGGCGAGTTGGCGAAACGGCCGGTTTCTTTGGGATTACCGCATGGTACCGGTCGGACACGGCCTGTCTGTCCGGCGGGCAAAAGCAGCTATTGAATCTGGCGGCCGTTATGGCCATGGGACCCCGTCTGCTTTTATTGGACGAGCCCATCTCCCAGCTGGACCCCATCGCCGCCTCCTCCTTTATCGCCATGTTGCAAAAGATCAATCGGGAGCTGGGGGTTACCGTTCTGCTGACCGAACACCGGCTGGAGGAGACGCTCCCCGCCGCCGACCAGGTCGTCTTTATGACCGAGGGGAAGATCCGCGTTGCGCAGCCGCCCCGCCAGACCGCCTGGCGGATCGCCCGGGAGCATCCCCGCTACGCCTGCGGGCTGCCGGCCGCCGCTCGTATTTTTGCATCCGCCGGTTCGACGGACCCTACGCCTCTGACTGTGCGGGAGGGACAGGACGTCCTGCGGCGGCGCTGCCCCTCCCCCGCTGTATCCTGTCTGTTCGAGGAGCAGGGCGAGGCGGCCGCCGCTCCTACGGCGTTGGAGCTAAAGGAGGTCTGGTTCCGGTACGAAAAGGAGAAACCGGATGTTTTGCGGGGGGCGAATCTGCGGGTGCGTCAGGGGGAGATACTGGCTCTGCTGGGGGACAACGGCGCGGGGAAATCCACCCTGCTATCGGTGCTGGCCGGGACGCTTCGTCCCTATAGAGGAAAGGTCCTGGCCGGCGGCAGAGAGCTGCGGCAGTATAAGGGCGGGTCGCTTTACCGCCGGCTGCTTTCCTATCTGCCTCAGAATCCCCAAACCGTTTTTGTAGCCGATACGCTGGAAAAGGAGCTGGACGAGGTGAAGGTCTGTCTGAGCCTTTCCCAGACCGCGTATGAGGAACGGCGGGACGTTCTTTGTGAACGGCTGGGTATCGCCGGTCTGCTGGACCGGCATCCCTACGATTTGAGCGGCGGCGAGCAACAAAAAGCGGCCTTAGCGAAAATTCTGCTGTTGGAGCCCCGGCTGCTGCTGCTGGACGAGCCCACCAAGGGGATAGACCCTGTCGGAAAACAGGAGCTTACGCGCATTTTCCGTCAGCTGCGGCAGGATGGATTAACCCTTATGCTGGCGACTCACGATGTGGAATTCGCCGCCGAAACGGCCGACCGGTGCGGTCTGCTCTTTGACGGGGATGTAGTGGGCCTGGACCGGCCGGAGGTCTTTTTCTCCCAGAATCATTTTTATACGACGGCGGCCAGCCGCATCTCCCGCGGTATCTTTGAAGGGACGGTAACCTGCGATCAGGTGGCCGCGCTGTGCCGCCGCAACGGAGGAAGCGCATGAGAAAAGGAAATATATCCCTCAAAAAGACCGTCTCCTATGCCCTTATCCTGGCAGCGGGTCCCCTGCTGGTTTTACTGAGCGGATTTCTTTTCGCTCAAAAGCAGTATGCGCTCATTTCGGTTTTGCTGGCCTTCGCCGCCTGTATTCCCTTTTTTCTCTCCTTTGAAAAAAAGAACCCGGCGGCCCGTCAGACGGTGTTGATTGCGGTTATGGTCGCGCTGTCGG
>JAAVYX010000259.1 GCA_022791355.1 Clostridiales bacterium
CCATGCGCTAGCGCGCTTGGTATAATGTCCGCAAAGCGGACATTATACCCCACGGATGGCCCCACGCCGGGGACGGCGGGGATGCCAATTATACCATGCGCTAGCGCGCTTGGTATAATTATGGACAAACCGTCGAATCAGGAGGCTGTCATGCGTCAATCTATCGAAAGAGAATTTACTTTTCCCCAGCTTGTGCGTTTTACGCTGCCCTCTATCGTCATGCTCGTCTGTATGTCTCTATACACAATCGTGGACGGCTTTTTCATCTCCCGTTTCGCCGGGCCGGCCGCGTTAGCGGCCAGCAATCTGGCCTATCCTCTCATCGGGCTGATCGTAGCCGTGGGGGTTATGTTCGCCACGGGCGGCTGCGCCGTAGCCGCCGTCAAGCTGGGGCAGGGCAAGTCCGCCCAGGCCAACCGGGATTTTACCCTTATCACCCTTACGGCCGCGGCGGTTTCGGCGGGTATCGCGGCCGCATCCCTTTTGAACCTGGACGGTATCGTCCGCTTTTTGGGGGCGGATCAGGAGACGGCGCAGCTGTGTAAGGACTACCTCTCCATCATCATGCTTTTCGCCCCGGCTTCCGCACTACAGATGGTTTTCCAAAATTTCTTAGTGGCGGCCGGACGGCCCCAGTTGGGACTATGCTTTTCCATCGCTTCGGGCGTTTTGAATCTACTGTTGGATTATCTGTTTATGGTTCCGCTGGGCATGGGTATCAAGGGAGCGGCCTGGGGCACGGTCTCCGGTTACCTTCTGTCGGCCGCGGGCGGTCTTCTTTTCTTTCTTCTGCGCAGGAAGGGGCTGCGCTTTGCCAAGCCCGCCGCCAGCCTGAAAACCCTGCTGAAAAGCTGCGGTAACGGCTCCTCCGAAATGGTCTCCAATCTGTCCAACAGCGTCACGACCCTGCTGTTTAACTTCTATATGCTCCGGCTGGCCGGGTCCGCGGGCGTGGCGGCGGTCACTGCGGTGCTCTACTGCCAATTTCTCATGAACTCCTTTTTTATTGGCTTCTCTATCGGCGTGGCCCCTGTGGTTTCCTACCACTATGGGGCGGACGATAAGCCCTTCCTCCGCCGGACCCTTGCGCGATGCATATGGTTTGTAGGGACTTTTTCCCTGTTGGTTTTTCTGCTGGCCTACCTTTGCGCTGGCCATATATCGGCCGCCTTTTTCAAGGGAACGCCCTCGGTACTGGACATGGCCGCCGACGGGCTGCGGCTGTTCAGCGTCAGCTTTCTTTTCGCAGGCGTCAACATTTTTGCCTCCGCCCTTTTTACAGCTCTGGAAAACGGCCGGGTTTCCGCCGCCATTTCCTTTCTGCGCACCCTGTTTTTCACCGTCTTGGGCATTGTTGTGCTGTCCCGGTTCTTCGGTCTGACAGGGCTGTGGCTGGCCGTGCCAGCCGCCGAGCTGCTGACCGTTTTCGCCGCTCTGCTTTTCTCCCGGCTGCTCAAAACTAAGTATCATATTTTTTAGGGGCGTGTCCCATCGCTTTGTTTAAAGAGCCCTCTGGAAAGACAGGAGACTTAGTCGCAGAAGATACCTTCTGCCTCCAAGGGATAATACGCCTAGCGGCGGCCCAAATGAGGGCCGTCGGGAAACTAGCAGGGAACTAACAGGGAGCCAGAAGAGAACTAGCAGGAAACTAGCAGCGTTCTCGGATGTAGTCGGACGAAAGCTAGCCGCTCTGTTGAGCGGCTACCTACGGCCTCGCCAGCCCTTATTTTGGCTCGCCGCTGGGTCCTGTGGAGTTTTACGGGTGGAAAACCGTATCTGCCCTTTGGAGGTAGACGGTATCTTCCTACATTGTTAGAACGCCGTGCGAACGGTATATTCTACATGCTAAAGCATCATTATGAACGCCAGTATCATCTGCCTACAAAGGGAGATATGCGCAGAAGCCGTCCTTTCGAGCGACCTCCAAAGCGGAAGCTAACAGGGAACTAACAGGGAACCAGAAGGGAACTAGCGGATAGCTAAAAAGCTCTCTTGGTTTAAGCGGCGCAAGTCTGCTGGCCGGCTGCGTCCGGCCCTTTGTCGAGCGGTTTAAGGGTCATGCGCCAGAGTCTGTTTCCCTGTGGAGAATATTGGAAACACACTATCTTTGGCCGCCTTGATTGAAAAAGGCCGCATAGCAAAAAGCCCTTTTAAACTTCAGGACGGCATTGCTCAGGGATATGCTCGTATCCTTCCTTTATAGGACTATTGTAAAATTCATCGCCTATTCTCTATGCCCAAAAATGCGGACGTCCATGCTAAAAGGGACTTAAAGCCTGCGGCTTCAGGCCGGCGCCCAGGGTCAACGCCGGTAGGCCGGGCGTAAACTTGTCCCTTGCCAAACGATGACGTCATCGGGTATAATCGGAAATATACACAAGATGAAATGGAGCCGCATACGCATATGAGAATCGCTTTTTACACCTTGGGATGCAAGGTTAATCAATACGAAACCGAAGCCATGCGGGAGCTGCTGGAACGGGAGGGCTACACGCCGGTGGGCTTGGACGACGACCCGGAAGTATTTCTGCTCAACTCCTGCACTGTGACGGCCGAAAGCAGCCGTAAAACCCGGCAGCTTCTGCGGAAATACCGGCGGCTGTTTCCCCACGCTGTCACGGTGCTGACCGGCTGTATGCCCCAGGCCTTCCCCGACGAGGCCGCGGCCCTACCCGAGGCCGACATCGTACTGGGCAATCGGGACGCCGCTTTGGCAGCCGACGCGCTGCGGCGGTTCCGGCTGGACGGGCAGCGGATTGTGGAGGTCTCCCCGCACGAGAAGGGGGAGGTCTTCTCCACCCCGCCGGTGAACCGTTTTTCCGAGCACACCCGGGCCTTTATGAAGATCGAGGACGGCTGCGACCGTTTTTGCTCCTACTGCATCATCCCCACCGCCCGCGGCCGGGTACGCTCCAGAGAGGTCGGCGACATCCGGTCGGAAGCCGTCCGGCTGGCGGCGGCCGGGTACAAGGAGATCGTACTGGTGGGCATCAACCTGTCGGCTTACGGCAAGGGCGGCTGCTTTGACCTGGCTGACGCGGCGGAGGCCGTCTGCGGCGTAGAGGGGATCGAACGGGTACGGCTGGGGTCGCTGGAGCCGGATCAGATGCGCGACGAGACGCTGGACAGGCTGGCGGCCCAACCCAAGTTTTGCCCCCAATTTCACCTGTCCCTACAGTCGGGCTGCGATCGTACCCTAGCCCGCATGAACCGGCGTTACGACGCCGCCTTCTATCGGGATCTAATTCAGCGTATCCGGTCACGGTTTGTAAACGCGGCCTTTACTACCGACGTCATGGTAGGCTTCCCCGGCGAAACAGAAGATGACTTTGAAGAGTCGGCGGCCTTTGTCCGGGAGATCGGATTCGCTAAGGCTCACGTCTTCGCCTACTCCCGCCGTAGCGGGACGGCGGCCGACCGAATGCCGGAACAGCTTTCCCGACAGGTCAAGGAGGACCGCAGCCGCCGCATGATCCAGGCGGCCGAGGAGGTTCGCCGGACCTTTTTACAGTCTCAGGTGGGGCTGACCTGTCCGGTGCTTTTTGAAACCTGTACCGACGGTATTCTGGAAGGCTGCACCCCGAACTACACCTTCGTCCATGTCCCCGGCTCCCCTGCTCTCTGCGGCGGGATCTATTCGGTCCGTATCGCCGGGTTGGACGACGGGGGCTGCACGGGCGTATTGGCCAAGGGGTAGGCTGCGCCGTAAGCCTTGGGTATATTTTGCAGGATTCTTCCTCGCTTCCTCTCCGGCGGCCTTCGGGCTTCGGTCAAGTCTCTATCCCGCAGGGCCCGGTTTGCCGATTGACTCAGCCGCTTCCCCGCCTTCCTTGCAGGAGGCGGGGTAAAGCCGCCGCCGCGCCGGGGCGGCCCGGAACGACTATATTTTTTGTGCGCCGAAAATCTGTTTTAAAACAGGCTCTAGATGCGGCGAACAATATTCCGGCCGCCTGGCAAACCGCGTAACCGGCTCCGCCGGGGAAAAAGACTCGAATACAGCTCTGCATCCGTTTTTTCAATTAAAACCCACTCGAAACCAGGCGGTTTGCCCAGGCGCTAGAAGGTCCAGATACGGACTTAGTCCCTAAAG
>JAAVYX010000260.1 GCA_022791355.1 Clostridiales bacterium
ACCTGGCGCGAAACCTCCCACTCAACTAAATCAAAAAAAGGAAAATCTGGCGCGAAACCTCACTCCCAGCTAAACAAAGAAAAAGCATATCTGGCGCGAAACCTCACTCTAAGCTAAATAAAGAAAAACAAATCGAAAGCGAAACCTCACATTTACTAAGAAAAAAGAAAAGCCAATCTGAGATAAACTCCTATCCATCTAATATATTTCATAATGATTATATCATTCCATGCGAACCCCTGTCAATTCCACTCGAAAAGAGAAAAAACAAAAAGAAAAACGCCTCCCGTGTAAAACGAGAGGCGCATATCAGTTCATGCTGGCGATGCTCTCGCCAAAAAGCCGCTCCACCGCCGCCTTTAAGGGCGCGTGGGCGGGATTGAGAAGGGAAGGGTCGGCCTCCAGAATGGGACGGACGGCCCTTTGGGTTTGACGCAGGACCTCCATATCCTCCATCATATCGGCGATTTTCAAGTCGGGAAGACCGTGCTGGCGGCTGCCGAAAAAGTCGCCCGGGCCCCGCAAGCGCAGGTCCTCGTCGGCAATTTGAAAGCCGTCGGCCGTGTCGCGCATGACCTTCAGCCGCCGGAGAGCTTCGGGATTCCGGGCGTCCGATATCAGGATACAGGTGGACTGATGCTCTCCCCGTCCGATGCGTCCCCTGAGCTGATGGAGCTGGGACAGACCGAACCGTTCGGCGTTTTCGACGACCATGATGACGGCGTTGGGCACGTCCACGCCCACCTCCACTACCGTGGTGGAGACTAGCAGCTGGATTTCGCCGTGCGAAAACCGCCGCATGACCGCCTCCTTCTCGGCCGGCTTCATACGGCCGTGGAGCAGACCCACCCGATAGTCCCGAAAGGGGCCCTTTTGGAGCTTTTCGGCGTACTGCGCGGCGGGGATCAGCTCGGTTTCCCCCTCCTCCACCAGAGGACAGACCACATAGCCCTGCCG
Organism: Clostridiales bacterium; assembly: GCA_022791355.1. Lineage (GTDB taxonomy): Bacteria > Bacillota > Clostridia > Oscillospirales > Acutalibacteraceae > Howiella. The sequence continues at coordinate 958 of JAAVYX010000260.1, forward strand.
GCCCTCGTCCAGATGCTTTTGGATATACCCATAGGCCCGCTGCCGCAGCTTGGTGGAGACGGCGTAGGTCTCCACGGGCTGACGGCCGGGAGGCAGCTCGTCGATGACGCTGACGTCCAAATCGCCGTAGATGATGAGGGCCAGGGTACGGGGAATAGGGGTGGCCGACATGACCAGCATATGGGGATTGTCCCCCTTGGCGGCCAGGGCGGCCCGCTGGCCTACCCCGAACCGGTGCTGCTCGTCGGTGACTACCAGGCCCAGCCGCCGAAAGGCTACGGTTTCCTGTAAAAGGGCGTGGGTACCCACCAGAAGCTGGATATCCCCGGCCAGCAGGGCGGCCTTGACCCGTTCCTTTTCGGCCTTTGCAGCCGATCCGGTGAGCAGGCCCACCGTCACGCCCGTCCCCTTTAAAAGACCGGAGAGGGAACGGTAGTGCTGCTCGGCCAGGATTTCGGTGGGGGCCATCATGGCGGCCTGGAAGCCGTTGGCGGCGGCCATATGGCAGAGGGCGGCGGCCACCGCCGTTTTACCCGAGCCCACGTCCCCCTGTACCAGGCGGTTCATGGGCCGTCCCTTTTGCAGGTCGGCGGCGCATTCGGCAATGACCCGCCGCTGGGCCCCGGTGAGGGAAAAGGGGAGCCGGGCGGCAAAGTCCCGGGTGGTATCCTGGGAGAAAAGGCAGGAGGTTTCTCCACGGCTGCGGGCCTTTAACTGGGATAGCCCGGCCTGAAGCAGAAAAAGCTCCTCGAACACCAGCCGCCGGCGGGCCGCCTCCATGGTTTCCATACTGTCGGGAAAGTGGATCTGCCGCAGGGCCTGTTCCAGCGGCATGAGACCGTAGGCCTCCAATACGGTTTGGGGCAGGGGGTCCCGCAGGTCCTGGGTCAGGGCGAAGGCCTTTTGGACCGCTCCCTCGATAACGCGGGAGGAGAGGCCTTCGGTCTGTCGGTAAATCGGACGGATTTTGGCGAAGGAGGCCGGTTCGATTTCGGGAGAGGCCATCTCTTTGCGCAGCAGATTACCCGCCGTCCGGCCGTAGAAAAGGTATTCCTCGCCGGCCTGCGGCTTCTGGGCCAGATATCGGTTGTTGAAAAGGGTGATTTGCAGCAGGCCGCTTTTCCCGTCGTCGGCGTTGGCCTTATAGAGGGTCAGGCCCTTGCGGACGCGATGCTCGGCAAAGGGGGCCAGCAGCCGGGCCTTGATACAGCAGGGCTCTCCCAGAGGCGCCTGGGAGACCGTCAGAGGAGCGCTCCAGTCCGCATAGGCCCTGGGGTAGAGGCGGACAAGGTCCTCTACCGTCGCGACCCCCAGCCGCCCAAACTGCTCGGCCCGCTGGGGTCCGACGCCTTTGATGAACTGAATACCGGTGGTTACCGACACAGGGGCCAGCCTCCTTTTCTACCTCATAAATACCTTTTGACGCTATGCAGCCAAATCTTCAAGGTTCATTTCTGCGGCATGAGCTTTACATTTACATGCTGACATTTTACCAACAATTTACAAGCAATAATACGGTTTTACGGGGGAAGCCCACGCAAACTGCGTTGTCTTGGTAGCCGTGGGAAAGGCGGCGGAGCGAAGCTGGGTATGCGGGCCGCTCTGCCGAGCGGCTACATCCGCCTTGCCCGGGTGGGTTTACCGCCCGTAAAACGCCGCGGGACCCAGCGGCGAGACAAAATGAGGGATGGCAAGACCGTAGGATATTGGCCAGCTTTCGCCCGCCTATAGCCGAGAACGCTGCTAGTTCCCTGCTAGTTCCCCCACGGCCCTCTTTTGGCCGCCCGTGAGAGCCGCCCTTTGGGCCGCTACTGTGCGTATTTGCCCCCAAGGTAGATGGTACATAGATAGAACAGACAGGCATATCCCTGCTTTTTTTGCGTCCTTCAAGGCCTTTTTTACCACCTTTTCAGGAGCGGCAATTCCAGGAAAGTTTACCCTTTTCCACCGAGCTCTTTTTACAGCATTTCAGTGTCTGCCCGGCTTGGTCAAACCGCCGTCACTGTAATTCCAGAAGGTTATATGCAAAGCGCGAGTAATTGCGTTCAAAGGCTTTTGTGGATTTTTGCATAAAAGGACTATTATTTTTATTATAAAGGGACGTTTTGCAAAAGTCAATTTACGCAAAAACAGCCGGGTTCTATCTTAAGAACCCGGCTGTTGATTCGTGATGAAAACGCTACTCCACCGAGATGATGAAGTAATAGACTGGCTGGCCGCCGTTGATGAGGGTGATCTCCACATCCTTGCCCATCTTGGCCTCCAGGGCGGCCCGGGCCTCCTCGGCCTGCTCGTCGGACACGTCCTCGCCGTAGATTAAGGTGACAAAAGCACTGTCCCGTCCCGCAAGGGCTTTGGTCAGGCGCACCACCGTCTTGGTCAGATTCTCCTCGGTGAAGGCCACCTTGCCGTTTTCCAGGGCCAGAAGCTCGCCCTTTTTGATCTTATGCCCGTCGTAGCTGGAGTCCCTGGCCGCAAAGGTGATTTGGCCGGTGCCTACGTTTTTGGCCGCCTTCTCCATGGCCATGGCGTTTTGGTCGGCCGGCAGGTCGGGGTCGTAGGCCAGCATGGCCGAAATACCCATGGGGATGGTACGGGTTTGCAGGACAATGACCTTCCGGGAGCTTAAAGGAACGGCCTGCTCGGCGGCCATAATGATGTTTTTATTATTGGGCAGCACAAAGACGGTTTCGGCCGGGGTCAGCTCCACGGCCTTGAGGATATCCTCGGTGCTGGGATTCATGGTCTGCCCGCCGCTGACCAGCTGATCGGCGCCAAGGTCGGTAAAGAGGGTATGCAGGCCTTGGCCGGCGGCCACCGAGACAAAGCCCACCGGCTTCTCGGCCGGAACGGGCTGGTAGGCCTCCTTCCCGATGGGGCGCACGGGGACCTCGGCCGCTTCATGGCGGGCCCGCTCGTGCTGATCCCGCATATTATCGATCTTCAGATTGATGAGCTGACCAAAATCCAGGGCGTACTCTATGGCCTTGCCGGGATGGTCGGTATGGGTATGGACCTTGATGATCTGCTCGTCGTCCACAACCACCACACAGTCGCCAATGGTTTCCAGGAAAGCCCGCAGGCGCAGGGGGTCCTTTTTCTCCTTGGCGCGCTTGACGATGAACTCGGTACAGTAGGTGAAGGTGATTTCCCCATCATACTCGGCGGCCGCGTTGCGGGGGGCGGCGGGGGCCACCGGAGCTTGGCCGGAGGCGGGGATGACGATATTGTCCTGAAAGACCGACAGCATGCCCTCGAAGATGATGACCAGGCCTTGTCCGCCCGCGTCCACCACGCCGGCCTTTTTGAGTACCGGAAGCTGCTCGGGCGTTTCGGCCAGAGCCTTTCGGGCGCCCTCCAAAGCGTCGGCAAAAACGGCCACCTCGTCCTTTCCCGCGCTGGCCGAGGCGTGGGCGGTTTCGGCCGCCACCCGGGCCACGGTGAGGATGGTGCCCTCGGTGGGCTTCATCACGGCCTTATAGGCCGCCTCCACGCCCAGGGACAGGGCCTCGGCCAGGCGCTGGCTATCGATCTCCTCGCAGCCCTTAAGGCCCTTGGCGATACCCCGGAAGAGCAGGGAGAGTATAACCCCCGAATTGCCCCGGGCGCCTCGCAGCAGGGCGGAGGCCGCCGTGTCGGACACCGTTTCGGCCCGTTCGTCCTGCAGCCGGGTGATTTCCCGGGCGGCGTTGCCGATGGTCATGGACATATTGGTACCCGTATCTCCGTCGGGAACGGGAAAAACATTGAGTTCGTCTACCTTTTGCCGGTTATTGGCGATGTGGTTGGCGCCAGATAAAATGGCGTCCCGAAGGGAATTGCCGTTTAACAAAGGGAACCGCCTCCTCATTTATTCGGTCAGTGTTGGGCCGACTCGGCTTGTTTGGCCTATTCGGCCTTGACAGGGCCTATTCGGCCTTGATCCCGTCCACCTGGACGGTTACTTTATCAACCGTGATGCCGGTGGTTTCCTCCACCGTATATTTCACCTTGTGTACGATGCTTTTGGCGATGGCGTTAATATTTACGCCGTAGGTGACCAGAATGTGCAGCTCCACCGAGATGGAGCGGATGTCGCCCGTGACCCGAATGCCCTGGTCGGCCGGCGGCTTTGCCTTACGGCGGAAGACCATGCCGGTGAATTTCTGCTTGCCGCTGGGAACCATGCCGGCCACGCCGAAACAGGAGGACGCGGCGTATCCGATCAGCTTTTTCAGGTATTCTCCAGACACGTGGATGGTGCCAATCCTGGTTTCGTATGCGATCATAGGTTGTACCTCCTTATTAAACTATACGCTCTGGCTATATTTTGTGATGTGGTTTTTCTTTTGTTTAGCAGGAACGGAGGCTTCGCGCCGGATATCCTTACGCCAAGCGTATATTTTTGCCAGGCCCACGATAGGCCGCGGAGAAATCTATAGGATTTCCGGAAACGCGTCTTTTGCGTCCGTTTCTTCGCATAAAGAAACGGACGTCGCGCCTCGCAAACAGGTAATGGAGGAATAACAAATGGAAACCTCCCGCTCAACTAAACAAGATAAGAGAAGTCTGCCGCGAAATCCCCGCACGCAGCCAATAAAAATATTCGTATAATATATTTCCTTTTTATCAGGGAGTAAAAGAACAGGCCTCAATGCCGAAAAACAAATCGCTGATGGTAGAGACCGGCCCCACGGCCAGCCGGGAGGAATAGGTGACCTGCCCGCAGCGGTGGAGCAGGGGGATCACCGGCAGCTCGGAGGTAAAGGAGGAGGTGATTTCCGAGAGCATGGCCCTGCCGGCGTAGAAATCAGCCACCGTTTCGGCGGTGGAGGGGATAGGAGCCGCCGGTTGGCCGTCCCCTTCGCCGGCAGGGCTGTCCCCGCTAGAAGGGTCGCCGCCGGACTGGGGCGCGGAGCTGTCGGAGGGCGCGCTGGAGGACGCCGGCTGGCTAGAGGCCGTTTGACTAGAGGCTGGCTGACTGGAGGCGGCCGATCCGGGCGGCGTAAGGCCGTAGGCTACTGAGCCGCCGTAGGTCACCAGCTGGGTGATATCCATATTGTTGGGCAGCTTGACCTCGCCCAGGTACAAATCGAAAGCGCCGGAGGTCACCTCGGCGGTATAAGCCTCCTGATTGATCGTACGGACGTTGATCTCGATACCGGCCTCGGCCAGCTGCTCCTTAATGGCGTTGGAGGCGTTTAGCCTGGCGGAATTGTCCATATTGCAGGTAAGCCTTAGGGAGACTCTGTTTCCCTTATCGTTTACCCAATAGCCATCGTTATCCTTTTTATTATAGCCGACTTTTTCCAAATTCGCAACAACCTGTTCCATATTTGGGGTCAAAGGCACCGAATCCATGGCCGTGGCCTCCTGCCAGACCGAGGGGAAGGGGGTGGAAGCGGGCAGGGCGTGTCCGTAATAAGCCGATTCGGTCAGGGTGGTTCGGTCCAGGGCGGCGCTGAGAGCCTGCCGGATTTCGGGCTGCGCCAGCAAACCGTTGTTAAAATTTACGCCCAGGTATACCAGATTATTCATGTATACGCTAACGCTCTTACCCACCATCTTGGGCAGGACGTTATCGGAAAGGTCGGTGAAGTACATGCTTAGGCTTCCTACCTCGATGGCGTGCTGTAGGGCCTCGGTATCCGGCGCGTCCATCAGGGTGATGGACGCGATGCGCAGAGATCCGTCCATGTAGGAGGGATTGGCCTGCAAGGTCGCGGTTTTGGAGTCGTAAATATACCGGCCGCTGCCCACGGGGGGCAGGTCGCGGTTGTCATCGTCCTTACGGGTGTCCGAATTCATCTTGATAATGGGGAAGTCCAACAGGTTTACGGCGTAAGGGTCGGCCTTTTGAAAGGTTAAGCTGACCGTGGAGGCGCCGGAGGCGCTGGCCGATTTGATGTTATCCACCTGGGTCTTATACCGGGTTGCGGACTCTCGGGCTTTTTTAATGGAGTAGGTCACGTCCTCGGCGGTGACGGCGCTGCCGTCGCTGAACTTGGCGCTCCGAAGCTTGATAACGCAGCTTGTCCCGTTGAGACTGACGCTTTCGGCCAACACGTAGACCGGCTGGAAGCCGCTGTCCAGCTTGACCAGCGGATCAAACAGAAGCTGGCTGAGTTCCTGATTTACCCGGGTGGCGGCCGTGTAGGGATTAAGGACGTCGGTGCTGCTGTAGGCCAGGGTGAAGGCCGTCTTCTCGGACGAAACCGTCTCGCCGCCAGTGTTGGAAGAGTCTCCGCCGCCGTCCTTATCCTTGCCGCAGCCGGAGACGAGACAGAGGACGACGGCCAGAAGGGCGGCCAGAAGGGCTTTGTATTTCATGAGGGTTCCTCCCGTTTTTGCATATGCATATATTTTTGTCGTTTAAGCGGATACCTTGGCTTTTTACCGTATTTAAGAGAAATTGACCCGTTCCGTCCCGGTGCACAGGCCGGTTTTATGATCCACCGTAAAGATACAGCCGTTGAGCATACAGGGGCCGGGGGCGTTTTCAAAGCGGACGGGAAGATGGGTTTTCATCTTGGCGACGGCGAGCTGGGGCTTTACACCCAGCACAGACTGGATGGGACCGGTCATCCCCAGATCGGTGATGTAGCCGGTTCCGCAGGGGAGAATCTGCTCGTCGGCGGTCTGCACATGGGTATGGGTGCCGAAGAGGGCGGATATCCGGCCGTCCAGATAAAAGCCCAATCCCCGTTTTTCGGCGGTGGCCTCGGCGTGAAAGTCCACCAAAATGATCCTTGCGCCGGTGGCCTTGGCCTCCTCCACCAGCCGGTCGGCCGTCGTAAAAGGGGATTCCAGGGGATCCATATAAACCGTTCCCATCAGGCTGATGACCGCCGCCTGGACGTAGCCGAAGTCGACCAGCGCCATGCCGGTTCCCGGCGCGCCGGCAGGGTAGTTGGCCGGGCGAAGGACCCGGTCGTTTTCATCGTAATAGGACATGGCCTCCCGGCGCTGGAAGGAGTGGTTGCCGCCGGTGAGCAGATCGGCCCCGCTATCCAGCAGGTGAGCGGCCGAGGCGGGGAGCAGGCCGTTGCCGTCGGCCGAATTTTCGGCGTTGACCACCACCATGTCGATGGCCTTAAGCTTTTTGAAGGCGGGGAGCTTCTGCCGCAGAAATTCGCAGCCCGCGCTGCCGCAGACGTCCCCGATACATAAAATGTTCATTTCATTACCTCTCGTGGGAAGAAATCGGGATGGTATCATATCCCGGTTAAAAGGATCTAGTGTAGAAGCCAAAGCAGGCTGAAGGACGGCCGAATAGCGTTCGGCGCCGCGTATACAAGCGATGAGGAAGACCGAGAGGCTGAACCCGATTCATCCTACGATCCTCAGCGCAAGCCAGAGCAGGGGAGGCCGCTTTCGTTTTTTCGCGGACCGGTCTGATTTTAGACAGTAAAAACAGGAGGACAAGAACCGGACGGGCGATTAGGGCTTGTTAGAAAATAGAGGAATTGACGGAATTTTCGCACAGGACGAGTGGCCACAAGGAAAAAAGCGCGGGAAT
>JAAVYX010000261.1 GCA_022791355.1 Clostridiales bacterium
GACGGATGGCCCCTCGCCGAGGACGGCGGGGACGCCAATTATACCACGTGCTTGCGCACATGGTATAATAACCGCAAAGCGGTTAGTATACCGGACGGATGGCCCCTCGCCGAGGACGGCGGGGATGCCAAATTATACCATGTGCTTGCGCACATGGTATAATAACCGCAAAGCGGCTATTATACCCGACGGATGGCCCAGCGGACGTTATACCCGACGGGATGGCCCGGCGGACGCCAATTCTGCCATGGGCGCAGGCGAATGGCACAATAACCGCGAAGCGGACGCTATACCCGTCGGCCGCCAGTTGCCGGGCAATGAAGAAAATGCGGCGTGCGGCGATTATTTTTCCTGTAAAACCGTATGATACCTTGTCAATCAATGGCATCATAAACCGCACAGGGGATAGGCCAGGCGGCCCGCGGGCGCGAACCGCTTCCTGACCGGCCGCTCTAGGGGTCTAGTCCTCTAGTCCGCTGGCCGAAAGACTGTCTGCGTCTTTCCGGTTTTTATTTGGCTTGCCGCCGGGGCATTTGGCCTCTTCCAGGGACCCCGTGGCAGGGCCGGACGGATGGGACAGACCCCGTTAGGCGCATCAGGCCTTAGCGTGGAACGAGCCGCGATGGGCCGCATTGGTTTGCGCGCGGCCCGCATACTTGTTCCCGCAAAATCCTATGCGCCCACAGGACAGACGGCGCGGCTCCCTGATGTCCCTGCTGCCGGGACCGCGTCATAACCGGGCCGTCCTTTCCCTAAAACGGAACCGATTGGAGGAATCCCCATGCGAAAACACACCGGCCTGTGGGGCAAGCTGTACCTTGCCCTGATCCTGCTGCTGCTGTATCTGCCCATCCTGGTGGTGGCGGTCTACTCCTTCAACGCCTCCAAATCCTCCGCCGCCTGGGGCGGCTTTACGCTGGATTGGTATAGGTCCCTGCTCTCTTCCGGAAAATATATCGGCCCTCTGGGAAACAGCCTGCTGACGGCCGGCCTGTCGGTGGGCGGGGCGGCTGTGATCGGTACCCTGGCCGCGGTGGGAGCGGCCTCCCGCGCCTTTAAAACCAAGGGAATATTCGAGAGCGTGGCCATGATCCCTATCATGATTCCCGAGATCATTTTGGGGTTAGCCCTTCTAAGCGTCTTTGCCCTGGCTAAAATCCCCATGGGTATGACGGCTATTACACTGGGACACGTCACCTTCTGCATCCCTTATATTTACCTGGTGGTGCGGGGCCGGCTGCGGGGCATCGACAAATCGGTGCTGGAAGCGGCCCGGGATTTGGGAGCTTCCCCGCTGCGGACCTTTTTCACCGTCACCGTGCCCCTTCTGGCCCCGGCCATCGGGGGCGGCTGCCTGCTGGCCTTCGCCATGTCCTTCGACGACGTAATTATCAGCTTCTTTCTATCGGCTCCCGGCTCGGATATGCTGCCGGTGAAGATATACTCCTCCCTGAAGCTGGGCCTGACCCCCGAAATCAACGCCCTTTTCACCCTTATGCTGCTGGCCCTTTTTATCCTGCTCCTTGCAGGCCTGGCCGCCGCGGCTATCTACCGGAAGGCGGCGTGCGGCGTTTATCTACGGACGCCGCACGGCTTTCCGGACGAGGAGGGCTGACGCGCCGTACATTTCCTTTTTATTTGGTTAGAACGCCGCAAAGGCCTCCGTCCCAACTAAATAGAAATGACAGAAGATATCTGCCGCGAAACCTCGCGCTAAGCTAAACAAACGAGCAAATCTGCCGCAGAATCCAAAACGAAAAAAGCGCCCCTCCCGCGCAGCTAAATAAAAAACATATGGAGGTTCCCATATGCAAAATCTCGCCAACATCGGCGCCCTTCGGCAGCTTTTAGACGAAGCCGGATTTTCCTTTAAAAAATCCCTGGGACAAAACTTTTTAATCAATCCGTCGGTTTGCCCCCGCATGGCCCAGGCGGCCTGCGATACCCTGTCGCCCGGCAGGCCGCAGGGTATATTGGAAATCGGCCCGGGCGTGGGCGTGCTCACGGTAGAGCTGGCACGGTTGGCGGATAAGGTGACGGCGGTGGAGCTGGACGAGCGGCTGCGTCCGGTACTGGACAAAACGCTGGCAGGCTACCCCAACGCCGGGGTGGTGTTTGGGGACGCCATGAAGCTGGACCTTCACGATTTGATCGCCCGGGAGTTTGCCGGTATGGATGTGGCGGTCTGCGCCAATCTGCCCTACTACGTCACCTCTCCTCTGCTCATGCGGCTGTTGGAAAGCCGCCTGCCAGTAAAGTCCATAACGGTAATGGTGCAAAAGGAGGCGGCGGTACGGCTCTGCGCGGATCCGGGCAGCCGGGAGGCCGGCGCGGTGACGGCGGCGGTGGCCTATTACGCCCAGCCCCGGATTCTTTTCACCGTTTCTCCCGGCTCCTTCCTGCCGCCCCCAAAGGTGGACAGCGCGGTTATACAGTTGCAGGTGCGCGCCCAGCCTCCCGTGCCGGTGACGGACGAGAGGGCCTTTTTCGCCCTGGTGCGAGCCGCTTTTGCCCAACGGCGTAAGACCTTGGTCAATTCGGTTTCAGCCGCCCTGCCGGCTGATAAGGCCGTCTTGCTGGCCGCCCTGGAGAAGCTGGGGCTGCCCGCCGCCGTGCGGGCCGAGAAGCTGACCTTGGAGCAGTTGGCCGCCCTCTCCAACCTTTTGCAGCCCGCCGCCGGATAAGTCCTCCCGCCGGCGGTGAAAACGCCCCGGCGCGCCCCAAAAAGGGAAAGCGCGCCGTCAAATCCCGCCAGGCGTCGGCCAAGGTTATCCGCAGGCGTCGGCCAAGGTTATCCGCAGGCGTCGGCC